>DATBXI010000290.1:0-2213 GCA_036514355.1 Desulfuromonadaceae bacterium | reverse complement strand
GCGCCACCCCCTGGAGAACAAGGCCCTGACCGGCCAGTATCCCCCCGGCTCCACCTTCAAGATCATCACGGCCCTGGCCGGCCTGGAGAATGGGGTGATCGACGAGAAGAGCACAGTCACCTGCACCGGCTCCTATGACCTGGGCAGTTCAACCTTCAACTGCTGGAATCGGCACGGCCACGGCGTAACCAATCTGAAGAAGGCCCTGCGCGAGTCGTGCGACGTGTACTTTTACCAGCTGGGCGAACGCCTGGGGGTGGACGCCATCGCTGCCACGGCCAAGAAGTTCCTGCTGGGCGCTCCCCTGGGGATCGGCCTGCTCCACGAAAAAGGGGGGCTCATCCCCACCGCGGAGTGGAAGCAGAAGCGGTTCGGCAAACGCTGGTTCCACGGCGAGACCCTGCCGGTGTCCATCGGACAGGGATATGTGCTGATGACGCCGATCCAGCTGGCATCCATGATCGCCACCGTGGCCAACGAGGGGAGCGTGTACCGCCCACACCTGGTGAAACGGATCGTGGACGCCGACGGCAAGCCGGTGAAGGAGTTCAAGCCGGAACTGCTGGGCACCGCCGGCATTTCGGCGGATAAGTTCCGGCTGGTGAAGCAGGGGCTGTTCGCCGTGGTGAATGAGCCGGGGGGCACCGGCGCTATGGCGCGGTTGTACGACGTGCATGTGGCCGGCAAGACCGGCTCTTCCCAGGTGGTGAAGCTGCGCGACAGCAAGCTCTCCACCCCCTGGCAGTTCCGGGACCATGCCCTGTTCGTGGCCTTTGCCCCCTATGAAAAACCGGAGATCGCCGTGGCCGTGGTGGTGGAGCACGGCGAGCACGGCGGGTCAGCGGCCGCTCCCATTGCCGGGCAGATCATGCGGGCCTGGTTCGACGCTAAGAAACCGAAGCGGGAGACACCACGGAAGCAGGACGACGGGGAGCAGGGCAACGGGCAGGAGCCGGGGACGCCTGCCGCGAGAATGCCCAGGAACGAGGGGAGCGGGGATGATTGACCGCCGGTTGCTGACGAATATCGACTGGATGCTGGCAGGGCTGGTGGTGGTCATCTGCCTTCTGGGTATCCTCAACATCTACAGCGCCACCACACCCTACAAGGTGGTGGGTTCGCCCTATTACCTCAAGCAGTTCAACTGGATGCTGTTCGGCATATTCATCGCGCTCCTCATGTGCAGCGTTGATTACCACATCCTGGAGGACCTCTCCTATTGGCTGTACGGCCTGCTCGTGCTGCTGCTGCTGGCCGTGCTGGTGGTGGGCCGGCGCTCCATGGGGGCTACCCGCTGGTTGCACCTGGGGTTCATCAATATCCAGCCATCGGAACTGATGAAGATCGTGATCATCATTACCTTTGCCCGCTATTTCAATAATTTTCAGGTTGTGGGCGGCCTGGCGATTCGGGATGTGCTCTTTCCACTGGGCATCCTGGCCGTACCGGCGCTGTTGATCATGAAGCAGCCCGACCTGGGGACCGCCATCCTGGTGATCCTGATCGCCTTCTCCATTGTGGCGTACGTGGGGTTGCGCTGGTCAACGGTGGTGACCTTTGTCCTGGTCACCATACCGGTGGTCTGGCTGGGGTGGGCCAAGCTGCTCAGGCCGTACCAGAAGAACCGCATCCTGGATTTTCTCAACCCGGAACGTTCCCGCCTGGGGAGCGGCTACCATATCATCCAGAGCAAGATCGCCGTGGGGTCGGGCGGCGTCCTGGGCAAGGGGTTCATCAAGGGAACCCAGTCCCAGCTCCGCTTCCTGCCGGAGCAGCACACCGACTTCGCCTTCTCGGTGTTTGCCGAGGAGTGGGGCTTTGTGGGGTGCCTGCTGTTGATCATCCTCTACATGTCACTGGTGCTGTGGGGACTGAACATCGCCCGGCGCTGCAACGACCGTTTCGGCGGGCTTCTGGCCATGGGGGTGACGGCCATGCTCTTTTGGCACATCGTCATCAACATGGGGATGGTGATCGGCTTGTTCCCGGTGGTGGGGGTGCCGTTGCCGTTTTTTTCCTACGGGGGCACCTCCATGATCACCTCCATGGTGGGGATCGGTATTTTGCAGAACATCAGCATGCGGCGCTTCATGTTCTGAGGTAGAATGGTTATCGTAAGGGCGGGTCGTGTGTCCGCCCTTTTTTGTTTCTGAACTGCCGTAATATCCCCCCTCATCCGCCCTTACGGGCACCTTCTCCCTGAGGGAGAAGGG
>DATBXI010000289.1:0-2105 GCA_036514355.1 Desulfuromonadaceae bacterium | reverse complement strand
CACCCCCCTGAACAGGTACTGCCTGCCGGCAAAGAGCGGCTGTTCGTCCATCCAGACCAGCCGCACCTTGAAGAGATGCGCCACCTGCGCCTGTTGCTCCTCGGCAACGACCATGTCCCCACGGGCGATGTCATGTTCCCCTTCCAGGCTGAGCGCCACCGCCATGCCGGCCGAGGCTTCCCGTACCGGACGGTCACCGCACCACATCCCCCGCACGTGCGTCCGCAGGCCGGACGGCAGGACCGCCACGCGGTCGCCCCGCCTCACACTGCCCGACACCACGGTGCCGGCGTACGCCCGGAAGGTCCCGGTCCCGCCCGGGCCCAATCCCACATCCGCCCCGTGCTGCCACCCTCCCCCCTGACGCGCCCCCTTGATCACATACTGCACCGGAAAACGCAGGGCAGCCCGCTCCATGTCCCGCCCCGGCTCGACGGCGTGCAGCCAGTCCATGACAGTGATGGCGTCATACCAAGGCATGCGGGGCGAGCGGGACACCAGGTTGTCACCGCGCAGGGATGAAGCGGGGACCGCGACGCACGCTGCCCGGGGCAGGCCGAAGCGTTCCAGTGCCTGCGCCAGGTAGCCGCACTGGGCCTGGGTATACCTGAAAGCCTGCTCATCCCAGCCCACCATGTCCATCTTGTTGACAACGAACAGAAGCCGGCGGATGCCCATCAGGGCGCAGATCAGGGCGTGGCGTCGGGTCTGGGGCAGCACCCCCTGGTTGACGTCCACCAGGATGAGCGCTGCGCCGCAGTGGGATGCGGCGGTGGCCATGTTCCGGGTATAGCGCTCGTGCCCCGGCGTATCCGCCACGATGAAATGGCGCTGCTCTGTGGCGAAGTAGCGGTAGGCCACGTCTATGGTGATCCCCTGTTCCCGCTCGGCGGTCAGGCCGTCCAGGAGCAGCGAATAGTCCATGCCCCCGCCGGTGGTGCCGTTCCGGGCGCTCTCCTGTTCCAGCATGAGCACCTGGTCATCGTACAGGTTCCCGGTCAGGTGGAGGAGGTGGCCGATCATGGTGGATTTTCCGTCATCAACGCTGCCGCAGGCCAGAACGCGGAGTATGCCGTCGTGCGTGGTCACTAGAAATATCCCTCCTGTTTTTTCTTTTCCATGCTGCCGGCCTGGTCGAAATCGATCAGCCTGCCGGCCCGTTCCGACTGCCGGGCCCGCTCCAGCTCACGGATGATCCCCCTGACCGTGGCTGCCCGCGACTCTACGGCGGCGCTCAACGGATAGCACCCCAGGGTCCTGAAACGCACCCGCCGCATGCGGGCCTTCTCGCCGGGAGCAAGCGGCATCCGTCCGTCATCCACCATGATCCACTGTCCCTCCCGCTCCACCACCGGCCGCAGGGCCGTGAAGTAGAGCGGCACCACGGGAATATCCTCCCGGGCGATGTAGCGCCACACATCCAGTTCGGTCCAGTCGGAAAGGGGAAAGACCCGAAAGCTCTCGCCCCGGTTCCTGGCCAGATTGGGGATGCTCCACAACTCGGGGCGTTGTGCCCGGGGGTTCCAGTGATGGCCCGTGTCCCGGAAGGAGAAGACCCGCTCCTTGGCGCGGCTTTTCTCCTCGTCCCGCCGGGCGCCGCCCATGATCATGTCGAAGCCGCCGGCGTCCAGCGCCATGCGCAGGGCATCGGTCTTCATGATCTGAGTGTAGGCCCTGCTGCCGTGGGTGAAGGGGGTCACCCCCCGCCGGAGCCCATCCTGATTGGTGGAGACGATGAGCTCCATTCCCAGACGGGCGGCCGTCGCATCCCGGAAGGCGATCATCTCGCGGAATTTCCAGGTCGTATCCACGTGGAGCAGCGGAAACGGGGGCTTCATGGGATAAAATGCCTTGAGTGCCAGGTGGAGCATGACCGACGAGTCCTTGCCGATGGAATAGAGCATGACCGGTCGCTCGGCCTCGGCAACGGCCTCGCGGATGATCCGGATCGATTCCTGCTCCAGGTGATGCAGCGCGCCGTTTGGCTTCATTCATTGCCTCCGTGCCGATGATTATTACCCCACCCCCACCCTGTCCCTCCCCCTGAAAGGGAGGGAAAAAGAGGTTCCTCCCCCTTCAAGGGGGAGGTCAGGAGGGGGATGGGG
>DATBXI010000288.1:0-11716 GCA_036514355.1 Desulfuromonadaceae bacterium | reverse complement strand
CAACGTCACCCCATCCATCTCCGGCATGACCATGTCGGACACGACCAGGTCAAAATGGGAACGTTCCAGCTCCGCCAGGGCCTCGATCCCACTGGCAACGCAGGTCGCTTGGTATCCGCCATCGATCAGGTAGCCCTTGATCATGAAGCGGAAGCTCTGCTTGTCGTCGACAACCAGTATCCGTGCACTGTCACTCATTAATCATCCTCCTGCGCCAACGTGGATTTCAGTTGTTCCATGACCGGCCGCAGGTGCTCGGCACGGGCGGACGAGGCGTTGAGTTGAAGCCAGGCCGCCAGTTCCGCAGGTTTCCGGTCTGCCAGATGTCCGCACAGACCTTTCAGGGTGTGGGCCGCCTGTCCGAGTTCGTGGCGGTCGTCACGCTCAAGGGCCATGTGCAGGCGGTGCAGTTCATCGCTCATATCGTGGCGCAGCATCTCCCGATACTGCCGGGCGCGTTCAGGGTCATTGCCCAGATCGCTGCTGGTTTGCACATTCAGCAACGGTTCTTCCGGAAGGGGCGCAGTGGCTTCTCCGTAGAGTGCGGCAATGGCCCTGACCAACTGTTCGGGGATTACCGGCTTTGCCAGTACCGCGTTGATGCCGGCGCTCAGGCAGGCTTCGCGGGTGGTTGTTTCGACATCGGCAGTGATGGCGATGATCGGTACCGGCGCTTCAGACCCTTCCCGCTCACGGTGCCTCACCCGCCGGGCAACCTCGATGCCGTCGATACCGGGCATGCGGATATCCAGCAGGACCAGATCGAAACGGTGCTGCTCCATGAGCTGCAGGGCCTGCAAACCCTCTTCCGCCAAGGTAACCCGTTGGCCCCAGGATACCAGGATATCTTCCAAAAGTCGGCGGTTATAGGCATTGTCTTCCACTACCAGGACCGCATGTGACGCCAGGGCCATCGGAGGCGCAAGAAAGGTTTTCTGCACCGGTTCGGTTTCCGGAAGCGGCAGCTCGACAACAAAGCAGCTTCCCTCCCCTTCCCGGCTCTCAACGCTTATGCTCCCCTTCATCATCCCCACCAGGCTGTGGACGATGGCCAGCCCGAGACCGGTACCGCCGAATTTGCGGGAGATTGTCGGATCAAGCTGGCGGAACGGTTGGAATAGCAGGGGAAGGCTCGTCTCGGGGATGCCGATGCCCGTGTCCCGCACCTCGAAGCGGACCAGCGGCTGGCCCGCAGACACCAGAGAATCGGACCGGGTGATGGTGCAGGTGACCCCTCCGTTTTCGGTAAACTTGACGGCATTGGCAAGCAGGTTCGCAATGATCTGGCGCAGGCGGACCGGATCGCCGAGGATCCACGCCGGTACCGTGTCGGCAACAAAAACCTGGAATGCCAACCGCTTATGATCCGCCAGAGAGTGATACCGCTCTTCCAGGCCGGCGACAAGCTGCCGCAGGTTGAACGGCACGGCCTCGCACTCCATCCGTCCGGCCTCGATCTTGCTCATGTCCAGGATGTCGTTGACCAGAACCATCAGAGAGTTCGATGTTTCTTCGAGGATGGTCAGGTATTGATCGATTTGAGCGGGATCGGATGCCTTGCGGGCGAGGGCGCTGAATCCGACCAGGGCGTTGAGCGGCGTGCGGATCTCATGGCTCATGACGGCCAGGAATTGGCTCTTGGCCTTATTGGCCTCTTCGGCGTCGGCTTTGGCTTTACGTAATTCTTCATCAGCCAGTTTACGTTCGGATATTTCCCTGGTTATGCCGTGGAACCCGGTGATAGTGCCGTCTGTGTCACGTTCGGGGGTGGAGTTTACTTCCGCCCACAACCATCTGCCGTCCTTGCAGCGGTGCCGCGCTTCGAAGGTCATGGAGCCTGTCAGAATTCCGCGTTGTTCAGCCTCCTGCCTCTGCAGGGCTGCCTTCTTGAGTGAGGCGATCCCTTCTTCATCAAACCCCTCAAAAACATGGTGCCCAATCACTTCATCGGCCCTATAGCCGCGAAGTCGCTCGTCCGCCGGGCTGATGTAGGTGAAACGATACTCCTTGTCCACCCTCCAGACCACATCAGCGGCATCCTCCGTCAGAAGGCGGTAGTAGGTTTCGCTCTCCCGCAGGGCTTCCTCGGCCAGCTCATGCTCCACAATCTCTTTGGCCAGTTTGTCATTTGTCTGCTGCAGGTTATCGTTCGCTTCGGAAAGCTGCATGGTCCGTTCGGTAATCTGCTCTTCCAGGAGCTTGTTGCGCTCCGTCAACTCCTTCATCGGATAGACTTCACCCTCACGTACCAAGTGATAGGGAATGGAAATACTGCTGTGCGCAATTCTCCAGCCAGCGGATTCCTTGCGGAAGATCAGCACCAGGCGGGCTGTCTCCCGTGACAGGATGTGGTCTTCCATGGGCAGGTGAATATTAAAGAAACCGGTTGTCACGGCGATCGTGTCGGCAAGTGACTGAATGGCCAGGTCCTTGAGTTCGATGCGGAGCGGATCCTTTACCTGGGCGAAGTCCTGACGGGTAATCGCGACCCATTCCTCCCGGTCCTTGACCAGAAAATCACCGCCCCCGGTAAAGCCGGAAAAGTTTTCGCTGAAGCAGGTGGTGAGCCGATCATCGCGGGATGCGTACATCCGCAGATAGTCATCGAATAGTTGCCGGATTTGCTCATAGTCGCTCGTATTCATTGACTGGGCCCCCTTTATCTAACTACTCTTCACGCTTGTCGCAGCACGACACCTCGTCATAGTTCCTCGCCGTTGTCCACCAACGACCAGGGGTAATCACGCACATGCTCCTCCAACTCCTCCCGTGAATACCGGTTCACCCGCCGCAGTGCCAGTGTCACCGTGATCAGGAGCGGCAGCGTGTACATGAGGCAGCCGCACAGGGCCATGAACTGCTCGCCGATCCAGAGCGTCACCCCGATGTTGAAGAGCAGCACCGACAGGTACAGGATCGGCCCCAGGAGAGCCCGGAAGGGGAGATTGCACACTCCGTTCGGGGCGCTGTCGAGCCATTTGGTGTCGATCAGTTGGAAGGCCGCCACCAGCAGCAGGCTGGTCAGGAGCCAGCCGCCGTAATTGGAGAGCGGCACCCCGAAGTGGATGCCGTGCTCCCGGTAGCCGTAGATCTGCCCCAGGAACCAGCGACGCCCCTGCAGCGCCACCGGGTCGATGACGATATCCAGGAAGGTCTGGAGGAACGCCCCCAGGACCAGAGCCGAACAGGAGCGCCGGATGGCGCGCGTCTCCAGGGTGACCGCGTTCCAGCGCCAGATCTTGAGAGGCGAGAGGATGAACAGGGCCGTGGCATAGCTGCAATAGGCCAGGAAGACGTAGGAGAGGGAGTCGAAGAACGGCACCCCCGCCACCCACAGCTCCCGGTGGCTGGTGGTGTCGATGTAGTAGTACCAGCCGTAGGGGAAGCCGGTGTTGATGGAGAACCACTCCGAGGCAAAGGCGATCAGGTAGCCGGCAACGGTGAAGGTGAGGGTCCTGCGCCACCCCACGTGGGGCACGCAGGCCAGAAGGTATGCCCCGAAAAAAGCAAACACATAGGGGCGCATGGCGACAGTGCCGACGGCGATGTCGAGGGCGTGTGGCATGGTTTAACGCAAATCTTTCAATTCTGCCACAGAGCCACAGAGGCTCAGAGAAAACATACCTGTAACCACAAAAGCAAAATTTTCCCAAGACCAAGGATCAACATCACATTCCAAAGTCCTCAATTTTGAGGAATCTCCCATTCCCTCTGTGCCTCCGTGCCTCCGTGGCAAAAATACAGAACCTATGATTTAAAACAGCGTCCCCACCGCGCTGCCGATGACCGAGATCGGGGCGGTGTCCTGCAGGCTCTCCATGGCCTTCTCGGTCTTCTTCAGCGTGGAAAGGGCGTCGCGGTAGAGTTTGTCCTCGTTGACCAGTTTGCCCACCGTTCCCTGCCCCTCGTTGATCTTGCGGGTGATCTCCTTCAGGTTGGCCATGGTCTCACGCAGATCATCGTACAGAGCCGGGTCGTTGACCAGCTTGCCGACCGTTCCCTCCCCCCTGTTGATGCGCTGGGTGATCTCGGCGACATTCTTCATGCTGTCGTTCATCCCCTTGATCGCGGCGATCCCCTGATCGTACAGGTCGTCCCGGGTGAGCAGCTTGCCCAGGGTCCCTTCGCCCCGCTCCAGACGGGCGCTCACCTGCCCCAGGCTGCCGGTCAGGGCGGTGGCGTTGGCGTACAGGGTCTTGTCGTTCAGCAGCATGGCCAGCGAGCCGTCGCCGTGGTCGATCTTGGCGGTGATGTGGGCCAGGCCGGTCAGCGACTCCTTGACGGCGGCGCGGTTCTCGTCCAGCATGGCGGTGATCTTGCCCATGACCTCGTTCTGGTTGCGGTTCAGGTCGAGGATCAGCTGCTTGGCGTCCTTGGTCAGCCCCCCCACGTTGTCCATGATGGCATCCACGCCCGACGACTCGGTGCTCTTGACCGTGCTCCCCGCAGGGAGGTCGGGGCCGGCCGGGCTGCCGAAGGAAAGGCCCAGGAACTGCCCCCCCAGCATGCTGGACATGCGGATGCCGGCCACGGTGTCCTGCTTGATGTGCGTGCCCGGCTTCACCTCAAAGTCCACCCGTACCCGGCTGTCCACGATGGAGATCCGCGTAATCGTCCCCACCTCCACCCCGGCCAGCTTGACGGCGTCCCCTTGCTTGAGGCCGGTGGATGACGCCAGGTAGGTGGTATAGGTCATGCCGTGGTCGAACAGCTTCCAGCGGTTGCCTATCTCCAGCATCAGCCCCAGCAGTACGAGGCTCAGGACGAAAAACATCCCGACTTTGGCTTCATTGGTGACTTTTGCTTCATTGGTAAATGGCATTGGTGCTTCTCTCTCCGGCGATAATTTCCGCATGGCTGAGCGCCAATGGCGTTTACAACAGCGGTGCGCCTGCTATAATGCACCCTACTCACGCCAATCGTCCATTATACGGATACATTTCACGCTGGCAACAAGTATTGCGCAGACAGAGCTAAACCCCATGTCAGGAGCGACCATGCTTTCATTCACACAGGCCCGGCAGACCATCCTTGAGAACGTATCTCCCCTTGGCACCGAACTGGTCAGCCTGGTCGACGCCGTCGGCCGGGTGCTGGCAGAGCCGGTCAGCGCGCCATGGGACATGCCGCTGTGGGACAACTCGGCCATGGACGGCTACGCGGTCCGCGCCGCCGACTGCGCCCACCCCCCGTGCCGGCTCCGGGTGACCGGCTATATCCCGGCCGGCAACCGGGCCGACGGCATGGCGGTCGATCCCGGCTGCACGATCCGCATCATGACCGGCGCACCGATCCCTGCGGGAGCCGATGCGGTGGTGCCGGTGGAGGAAACAGACGAGAGCTCCGGGGAGCAGGTCACCATTGGGTCAGCGGTCGAGGAGCGCCAGCACATCCGGTTCCGGGGCGAGGACGTACCGGCCGGCGAACAGGTCATGGCCGCCGGCACGGTGATCCGCTCCCCCGAGGTGAGCATGCTGGCATCCTTTGGCCGGGCACAGGTGCCGGTCTTTCGCCGTCCGGTGGTGGCGATACTCTCCACCGGGGACGAGTTGATCGAGATGGGGCGGACGCCGGGCGCCGGGGAGATCATCAACAGCAACACCCTCGCGCTGGCTGCCGCGGTGCAGGAAGCCGGCGCCATACCGCGCATCATCGGCATTGCCCGCGACAACCGCGAGAGCCACCGGGAACGGCTTGGCGAGGGGTTGCGGGCCGATGTGCTGGTCACCTCGGCAGGCGTTTCGGCCGGCGACCGCGACCTGGTGCGGATCGTGCTGGAGGAGTTGGGGGTCAAGCAGGTCTTCTGGAAGATCGGCATCAAGCCGGGCAAGCCGACGGCCTTTGGCCTCAAGGACGGCACACCGGTCTTTTCGCTCCCCGGCAATCCGGTTTCCAGCCTGATCACCTTCGAGGAGTTCGTCAGACCGGCGCTGCTGGCCATGATGGGACACCGATACGTTACCCGGCCGACCTTCAGGGCAATACTGCGGGAGGCGGTGCGGAACAAGGAGAGCGACCGGACGGTCTTCCTGCGCATCCGTTTGGAGCGGGAGGGGGAGCGTTACTACGCCGCGGTCTCGGGCAAGCAGCAGACCGGGCTGCTCAAAACCATGGTGAATGCCGCCGCCATTGCCGTCATCCCCCCGGACCGGGGTTTCATGGCCGCCGGCGAGGAGGTGGATGTGCACTTTTTCGGCAGTTATGTGGAGCTGGTGTAACAGACGGCGGGAACGCTTCTCCTGAACTCTCCGCGCATGGCAGCCAAAGACCGCGCCCGTGGAGTATCCTATCCAAAAGTCAGGCTGATCCCTTTTTGCCATTCCTGATCAGCACGAACAGCAGGTAGACCACCACACCGGCGTTCACGGCGAGAACGGTGACCCTCGGCCATGTCGCGTGCCGGACGACCTCGAATATCTCGATGGGGATATACATGCCCCCGGTCAGGATGGCGAACCACTCGGCCCACCCCTTTCTCAGCCAGAGCCCGACGGCTTCCACCATCCGCACGGAAGCGTACAGTGCGGCAGCAATGGCCAGGCCCCAGAGCTTGGCGTCGCTCAGGCGCTCCGCCAGGTCGAGGAATATGCGCGGGTAATGACTGGCCGGGTTGAGGTGGATGTGCTCGACCAAGCGCACGGCCGCTTCGTGGATATCTTTGTGAACGAACGACAGCAGCCCGAACCCCACCAGGAGGACCAGTACCCCTTTGGCACCCTCGAAGAGGGCGACAACGTGCAACCCTCGGGCATGGGATTTGCGGGCGGGATGTGTGCGTGTGCGGGAGCGGCTCATCCGCGCGCCCACCATGTGCACCGGCGCCCGTTGCCGTTACCTCTGGTCCGTTCGAAGCCGCCGGCTGAATCCCGGCGTTCCGTATGGGCTCGATACCTTGCCATGTTCACCCCGTTCAGGCAGCCGTACGCCTTCCATGAATAGCGCAGGTCAACCTACCTTTTAGCGCAGATTGCCAGGGTTCTCAAGCACTACGTGGCGCAGGCCGCAGCAAAGCTTTTTCTCGTCCCCTTCACCACTCTCGACCTGACCTGCTATACTGTCATGTATCCATACATTTTCCGCTTACCGGGCACGCTCGGGATTCACCACAACCAAGGAGGAACAGACGATGAACAAGAGATTCATAGCAGGCGGGGCACTGGTATCGGCCGTTTTCCTGTGTGCGTCAGCCGGGTCGGCCGACACCGGGAAAGGGGAAAAGATCAACGGCCAGAAGGAATTCGAGCAGCATTGCGCGGTCTGCCACCCCAAAGGGGGCAATGTCGTCACCCCCCAGAAAACCCTGTCACGGAAGACCCTGGAGGCCAACGGGGTGAAGGGGGCAAAGGATATCATCGCCAAGATGCGCAATCCGGGGCCGGGCATGACCAAGTTCGACGAGAAGACCATCCCCAACAAAGAGGCAAAGGCAATCGCGGAATACATCCTGAAAACCTTCAAGTAGTCCTGATCAAACCACGCACAAAAAAAGGGGGGAGGTTACCCTCCCCCGATCACATAGCGTTTACTGCTGGTGAAACACTGTAAAGGCGCCGATCAGTGGTCGATGGCCTTGGCCATGCCGAGGCCGGTATTCTGGCGGACGTAGATCTCGTCCCACATCTCCTCGGCCTTGCGGCTCGGGAACAGCAGGCACCCCAGGATGGCGGCGATGAAGCCCAGCGGGATGGAGATGATGCCCGGGTTCTTCAGCTTGATCAGCGGAGCGTCGAGACCCAGGATGGACTTGCCGTCCTTGTTCTTCTCGTAGTCGGCCTGGGCCTTGGCCAGGGCCTTGGCATCCTTCTCCTCAAGCTGCGCACCCATAGGCAGGGCAGCCTGCTTCTTCTCCATGGCGGTAATGACCTTCTGGGCGCCCGCGGCAATGGCCTTGGGATAGGTCATGTTGGGGGAGACCATCACCAGGGCGATGGAGGCGATGGTGCCCACCACCAGGCCGGCAATGACGCCGGCAGTGTTGAACTTCTTCCAGAACAGCGACATGACCACGACCGGCAGGTTGCCCGAGGAGGCCACGGCGAACGCCAGGGCCACCAGGTGGGCCACGTTCTGCTTCTCGGCGCTGATGCCGATGACGATACCCACGGCGCCCACCACCAGGGAGGTGATGCGGGCAGCCATGACCTGCTCATGCTGGTCGGCATGGCCGTCCTTGATCACGTTGACGTAGATGTCGTGGGCAATGGCGGCAGAGGCGGCCAGGACCAGGCCGGAGACCACCGCCAGGATGGTGGCGAAGGCCACCGAGCAGAGGAAGGCCAGGAAGATGTCGCCCAAGATCGGGGAGATGTCCGCGCCCAACTGCTGGGCCAGGAGCAGGGTGGCCATGTTGCCGCCGGCATCAACCTGGGTGATCCCCTGCGGGGTGACGTGGATGGCGGCGCCGAAGCCGAGCAGCGTGGTCACGACGTAGAACATGCCGATGATCCACATGGCGATGATGACCGACTTGCGGGCGGCCTGGGCGGTCGGCACGGTGAAGAAGCGCATCAGGATGTGCGGCATGCCGGCGGTGCCCAGCACCAGGGCCATACCCAGGGAGATCTGGTCGAGCGGCGCCTTCATGTAAAGGCCGGGCTCAAGGAAGCGCTGGCCGGCATCCGTGCCGGTCAGGGTAATGCCGTCTTTGAGCACCAGCTTGGAGACGTGGTCCTGGATGTTGGGGCTGTTGACGATGTCGGAGAAGAAGCCGACGGGGTTGAAGCCGGCCTTGGCCAGGACCAGCACCGAGAGCAGGAAGGCACCGGACATGAGCAGGCCGGCCTTGATGATCTGGACCCAGGTGGTGGCGGTCATGCCGCCGAACACGACGTAGCCGATCATCAGGATGCCGACGCCGATGATCGAGGTCTTGTAGGGAATGCCGACCAAGAGCGCCATCAGCTTGCCCGCGCCGACCATCTGGGCGGTCAGGTAGAAGGTGGTGACCGATACGGTGGCCAGGGCCGCCACGGCGCGGACCGGCTTGGGATCGGTGCGGAAGGAGAGGATGTCCCCCAGGGTGTACTTGCCGGCGTTGCGGCACGGCTCGGCCACGATCAGGAGCACGGTGATGTAGGCCACCAGCCAGCCCACCGAGTACATGAACCCGTCATACCCGTACAGGGAGATCATGCCGGAAATCCCCAGGAACGAGGCGGCCGACATGTAGTCGCCGGCAATGGCCCAGCCGTTCTGGGTGCCGGTGATGCCGCCGCCAGCCGCGTAGAAATCGGCCGCGGTCTTGGTATGCTTGGCGGCCCAGACAACGACGCACAGGGTGATGCCGATGATGACCAGGAACATGGAGATGGTGATGGTCTTGTCGGCCTTAAGTTCCTTCTTCTTGGCCGGAGCCGGGGCAGGTGCTGCCGCAGGGGCCGGTGTGGTGGCTGCCGGGGCGGCTACCGCCGGAGCGGCGGTGGCGGCCGGAGCGGTGGCGGCCGGGGCGGTGGCGGCCGGGGCGGCGCCGGGCGCCGGGGCCTGCTTGGGCTCTTCAGCAAAGGCGGCTGCGGCAACGGAGAGAGCCAGGGTGGCGGCGATGATGATCTTCTTCATGGACATTGCGTATCCTCCTTTACTGGATTTCTTCGACCAGTTCCCTGGTCAGTCTGTCGAAGTCTTTGTTGGCGACGTGGGCGTAGTAGTGGGCCAGGCCCCAGGATACGAAGAACTGGGACAGGGCGAAGACATAGCCGAAGTTTATCACGCCGATGACCTTGATCTTGAACAGGCCCGGCGCAAAGGCGGCTCCGATGGGGAGCAGGAAGTAGTACACGGTCGAGAAGATCCACCAGCCGAAGAGAAAAGCTGATTTCTTGTGGTGCAGTTCAACGAATTTCGGGTTCCTGGCGATGGCCGCCCAGTCATACTGTTTTTCTGCCATGGGATGTTTCTCCTTTCACATGAATGGGTGTTACCGGTGATTCCGACTCTTCTTTCCTCCTTTCCAAGATTGAATCTGCTTCGGTACTAACAAGCCCCTGCATATCCGAATTTTTCCGAGAGCTGTTGGGCGTTTCCGAGCAACGAGGGGATGATTTCCTGCTCCAGGCGCTCGGTAAAGAGCCTGAAGGACGGCCCCATCAGGGCCAGGGCGCCAAGCACCTTGCCGGCATAATCGGTGATCGCCACGGCAATGGTGGTTATGCCCTCTCCCAAGCCGCCCACATCGACCGCCACCCTGTTGGTGCGAATGTCGCTGAGTTCCTGCTCGAAACGTTCGAGTTCCTGCGGAGAGGTTTTCCTGAAGGCCTTTTTCAGGTACTTGTACAGAGAGTCCCGCGGCTCGAACGCCATCATGACCTTGCCGGCCGCGTTGGTGAAAAACGGGAACTTCTGGCCGATGAGGGAAGCCGCCTTGACCTGCTGCTCGGTATCCACCATGTCCATGAAGATGACGTCCGTGTCTTTCATGAAAACGACATATACAGCCTCGTCGTGCGCCTTTTCCAACGACTCCATGAACGGCCGGGCGACCTTGATGACGTTCTGGTTGTCGAGAATTTTCTGCGACAGCCGGATGGAATTGATGCCCGGCAGATAGGAGCCGTGCTCCTTGTCGTGCTCTATAAAGCCGCGCTCCATAAGCATGGCGAGCAGCCGGCCGGTCTTGATCTGGCTCAGACCGATCCGGTCGGCCAGGGTGGTCACCTTATGGGAGGCGGAACCATCCGCGATCAATTCGATCAGCTCAAGCGCCTTACCTGCGGCAAGGAGCGATGAAGTTTTGCCCCTGTTCATACGTTTTACCCCTCGGCATAAGATGTCATATGCGTTAGACATGAGACCGTGTTTGACGCAATCGTCATGGCGTACTTGCGGCGGACTGACAGCCAGCGCAGGCGCTCGATGGCTGCGGGCAGTCGGCGGTGGCTGCGCAATCCGTCCATGGATGCCGGAACCGGGCTTGAGCTCGGCCCAACATCCCTGGTTACTGTTGGCCATGCGGGTCAGGTCACACGGTGTGAGGGGGCGCGCGCGGGGCAGACGCGTGTTGGGACAACAGACAGCGTAGTGGTGCAGGAGACAGCGGCTGGAGTGTGCCGATGGAAACAAGAACCGGTGTCGGCAGAATGCGATGCGGAACGCAGGGGGTGTCGTTCGCCTGGCTGTCGCGGACAATTTTGTCGCTGTATTTATGGCTATCCTCGATGACCGCCCGGAAACGAGGCTTCGCCTTATGCAGATTTCCCCGGGCAAAGGCAGGCCTGATGCCGAGGCAGACCAGCAGGCAGGTTGCGGCCACAAACACAATGCAATATGTCAGCTTCCTGCATTTCAGCACCGCGCGCACTCCGTGGGTTTACATATTTTTCAACATTTGTTTGAAAATTTTGTTTGAAATATATGAAGAATGTTGTGTTTACATTTTTAGAACGATTCTTTATTTCTTATTTGTATAACATTATTTTAGATTTTGCAAGCTGTATTTGTTGAGATTATTGGCCCTCGGCGCAACCGGAAGCAGCCATTGTGAAAAGATCGGATAGTATGGTACAGACAAGGTGTATTTTTTCGGCACCACACGGCAGCGACGAATCCGGGAAGGCTCCCGGCCGTGTGACCCAATAAACCATGCAATGAGGTGACAACCATGAACGACTATCTCGGCGCCCACATGTCCATTGCCGGCGGGCTGCACCTGGCCATCGACCGGGCCGTCAGCGCCGGCTGCGGCGCGCTCCAGATATTCACCCGCAACTCCAACCAGTGGCGG
>DATBXI010000287.1:0-2284 GCA_036514355.1 Desulfuromonadaceae bacterium | reverse complement strand
CCGCCGTATCCCGGCCAGCCAGGAGCGCCGCGAACAACTGGACCGCGGCCCGGGCATCGCAGCCGGTCAGCGCGCTTCTGAGGGTGTAATCCAGGCCAAGGGCCGCCGGATCAATGCCGCGGTCATGGGTTGCCAGCCAGGCCAGCAGCAGGCTGGCGCCCGCCGGGCTGTCCAGCAGCGCGAGCAGCCTGGCCTGGAAGGCCCGGGCCTCCTTGGCGGTTGGCTTCATCCCCAGAATGGCGCCCAACAGGGCAATAGAGGCGGCCAGGACATCCGGCGGTGCGGCGGTTTTCCCCCGGCGGGGCGCCAGGAGCGCCCGGAAGCGCCGGGCCGCGGAAACCACGTCTGCCGCGCTCTCAACCACCGCTGCCAGGGCGCCGGCATCCCCATCGGGAACGCACCGGAGCAGGGCCTGGAATACCTGGTTCAGGGTGGCATGGCGCAGCTGCTTCCGCTCGTCCTCCAGGCTTTCCACCCCCCGGCCGTTCAGGTGCGTGCACAGGGCCTCCCAGCTGTGCTCCCCGTCGTCGCGGATCTCGCGGAACTCCAGGAAGACATGGAACTGGTACTCCCCCAACTCGGCATAGAGCCCCTTCTCCCACAGCTCGCGGCCGGGACGCAGATACTCCAGCCCCTCGGTCAGGTCCCGGAAGGCGTAAAAGACCGGCCCGTCATTCACGAACCCCAGGGCCTCCCCCAGGGTCGTCCGGCACAGGGCCTGCTCGCCATTGTCCCCTTTCGCGCTGAAGGGGACCGAACCCCTGACCCAGCCGGCGGTGGCGGCGTGGCGGTTGTGGTACAGCACCAGGGCCCGCTGGTCGCCCGACCGGTTGGAATAGGCAAAGACGTTCTCGTCCACCCCGTGGCCGGCGTGGAAGTCGTACAGCACGAAGTTCTCCGACCCGGAGAAGAGCCAGCGCCGGCGCAGCAGCGGGAAGATCCACATCTCGTGCCCCCGCACCAGCCCCGCATCCACCTGTTCGTCCCAGTAGGCCCGCCGGTACTCCATGCCGTACTTCTCGCGGAACCCCTCGATCTGGCCATGGCCGAACATGGGGAGCCCCGGCATGGTGGCCAGGAGCACGCAGGCGCCGAAGTACTTCCCCTGGGAGCCGAACTGCTCCACCGCGGTCTTTTCGTCCGGGTTGTTCATGAAGTTGACGAAGCGCTTGAGCACCTCGGGGTTGAACTCCAGCACGTTGCCGATGGTCTGGCGGTACTTGGCGTTCTCCTCCTGCTTGAGCATGTTCATGAAGGCGCTGTTGTAGACCCGATGCATCCCCAGGGTGCGCACGAAATACCCCTCCATGAGCCAGAACGCCTCGGCCAGCAGCAGGGTGCCGGGGGCTTCGGCCGCCACCCGGTCCACCACTTCGCGCCAGAACTCCACCGGGAAAAGCGTATCGAACTCCTCCCGGCTCATGCCGTGCTCGGCCCGGGACGGTATCCCCCCCCCCAGGCCGCGCACCGGGAACCAGAGGCGCTGGTAGTGCTTCTTGGCCAGGGTCATGGCTGCGTCAAAGCGGATGATGGGGAAGGTGCGGGCCACGTGCAGGATGGTCTGGATGACCGCCTCGCGCACCTCGGGAATCAGATAGTTGAGCTGGGCCGTGTCGTTCCAGGGGATGGAGGTGCCGTCGTTGCCGTGGTAGATGTAGCGGGTGCGGCCGTCGCGGCGGTCATGGCGCCTGAACACCACGGCGGCGTCCTGCTTGGTCCAGTAGCCGTCCTCCACCTGGATGCAGACGTCCGGGTCGTGGGACAGGTCCTCGCCGGTGAACTGATAGGTCGGGAACGGGGGATAGTCGGTCTGGACGAACCAGTCCGGGTGCTGGATCACCCAGCGGGAATAGATGCCGGTATGGTTTGGGACCATGTCGCTGGCCAGGCGGATGCCGCGCCGTTCGGCCCGCTCCCGCAGGTTGGCCATGGCCTCCCATCCCCCCAGGTCGGTAGCCACCTCGTAGTCGTAGAGCGAATAGGCGGAGGCAATGGCCTCGGGGTTGCCGCACAACTGCTTGATCCGCTGGGATGCGGGGGAACGCTCCCAGATGCCGATCAGCCACAGGCCGGTGAAGCCCCAGGCGGCCAGCTGGTCCAGCTCGGCATCCGGCACCTGGTCCAGCCGGTCGATGGGGCGGCCGTACTGCCGGCTGAGCTGGTCGAGCCAGACGTAGACCATCTTGGCCATCATGACCACGTTGGACATCCAGTCCGCATCGGGCGAAAAGCGCTCGTACTCGGGGTAGTCGTAGCCGCCGAAGACGGATGCGCCTCCCGCGCC
>DATBXI010000286.1:0-4643 GCA_036514355.1 Desulfuromonadaceae bacterium | reverse complement strand
CCCCACCGGCCGCGGCGATGGGTACCAGTTCGAGGACAAGATCGTGGGGGGCGTCATCCCGCGCCAGTATATCCCCGCCGTGGACAAGGGGATCCAGGAGGCGGCCGTGGAGGGGTTCCTGGCCGGCTATCCGGTGGTGGACTTCAGGGTGGCCTTGTACGATGGTTCCTTCCACACGGTCGACTCCTCGGAGATGGCCTTCAAGGTGGCCGGTTCCATGGCCTTCAAGAAAGCGATGGAGCTGTGCAAACCGGTGCTTCTGGAGCCGATCGTGAACCTGAAGGTCACCGTACCGGACGAGAACATGGGGGACGTGATCGGCGACCTGAACTCCCGCCGGGGCAAGGTGGTGGGGGTGGAGCCCAAGGCCAACTCCCAGATCATCCGCGCCGTGGTGCCCATGTCCGAGGTGCTGGCCTACTCCAACGACCTCAAGTCCATGACCAGCGACCGCGGCCTGTTCAGCATGGAATTTTCACATTACGAGGAGTTGCCGACCCATCTTTCCCAGAAGGTGATTACGGAGAGTGGTGCGAAAAAGAACAACGGTACCGCCTGACACACAATGGCTCAGGTTTCACGTTTAGTGCGTAACGTGAAACGGTGACACCGACACGGAGGTTTTGTGATGGATTTCAAGTTCAGCAAAGATACGGGCAGCCCGAAACAGGCTGCCGGCGGAGAGAAAGGACGGCAGAGCGTCCTGTTGGTCATTTTGCTCGTGCTGGTGGCCGGGTTTGCGTACATCTACTTCTTTACCGGCCTGATCAGGCCGCTGGAGGAGCAGAAACCCGTCGAGGCGCCGCCACCCCAGGTGGTGAAGAAGCCGCTCCCCCCCCGGGAGGGTGAGGCGGCCAAGGCCGTGCCGCCAGCGGCCGAAGGGAAGAAGGAAGCGGCTGCCCCGGCAAAGCCCGAACCACCCAAGCCTGCCCAGGCAGTGCCGGCAACACCCCCGGTACCAGCGGCAAAGGTGGCTGCCAAGCCCACGGAAGAGGCCGCAAAACCCGCGCCGCCCAAGCCGGCGGAGAAAAAGGTGCAGTTGGCCGTACCCGAGAAGCAGCCGCAGAAGCAGGTCGTGGCCAAGGCAGAGGAAAAGAAACCGGCCCCGGCCGAGAACAAACAGCCGGCTACCCAGAAAAAGGCCGCTTCCCCTGCTCCGACGGAAAAGAAGGCGGCTGCGGCGAAAAAGCCCGCCCCGAAACCGGAGAAGAAACCGGTTGCTGAACCGGGTGAGGCCGCCGGTGGCCGTTGGACGGTGGCGGTGGGTACCTACCTGCTGGAGGATGCCCTGGCCGCCGATATGGTGCGGGTCAGAAAGGCCGGCCTGGAAGCGGCCGTTCAGCCGGGGGCGAAAAAGCGGGCACCGATGAACCGCCTGCTGCTGGCGGAATACGATGACCGCGGCGTTGCCCGGGCAGAACTGGACAAGCTCAAGCGCTACACGTCCGATGCGTTCATCATCGAGCACAGTGGCAAGTTTGCCGTGTACGCCGGCTCCTATCTGTTGGACGGGCGGGCCCAGTCCGAGAAGGAGCGGCTGGCTGCCGCCGGGTTTACCCTGGCCCTGAAACGGACGGAGGTGGCCATCCCCTCCAAGCTCCTGACGGCCGGTACGTTCAGCGACAGGAAGTCGGCTGAGGCTGCCCTGAAGAAGTTGAAGGAGTCCGGGCTCAAGGCGACCATCAGTCGCCAGTAGGGGTGTATGGCCGACAAGGTGAGGTTGAACATACCCCCGGCAATCGCGGCGTTTGTCCGGCCGGGGGGTTCTGCCGACGAGAAGCTGAAAGGCCTCGCTACGGCTGCCACCTTGGCGCCCGGGGACAGGGTGCTGCTCCTCATCTGTCTGATGCAGGATGGGGACAGCGTGGTCAAGGGGGCCGCCGGTGCGGCTTTCGAGGCCCTGCCGCCGGACGTGGTGGTGGAATTCATCCGCTCCCGCCCCGAAACCCACCCAGCCATCCTGGATGTGATCGCGCGGGTTCACCACGCCGCTCTGGCCGTGGCCGGCGCGCTGTTGGACAGTGCGTCGCTTTCTCCCCAGGCCCGGGCGTTCCTCCTGAAAGGTGCCATGGGGCGCGGAACGCCCGCGGAACCTTCCCCGGTAGATAGCCTCGACAACGGAGAAGAGCCGGGCGAGGGGCCGGAGGGTGACGCTGAGGAGCAGGTGGACGAGGAAAGCGAGGAGTTCCTCAGCAAGTATAAACTGGCCCAGACCATGGGCATTGCGGATAAGATCAAGACGGCGCTGACCGGCGACAAGGAGTGGCGAACGCTGCTCATCAAGGACAGCAATAAGCTGGTTTCCGGCAGCGTCATCAAAAACCCCCGCATCACCGAGTCGGAGATCCTCGCCGTGGTGAAGTCCGGGGTGCAGAACGACGAGATCATGCGCCTGATCTGCGCCAACAAAGAATGGGTCAAAAATATCAAGATTCGCAAGGCCCTGGTGGAGAATCCCCGAACACCGGTCCCCAATGCCCTGCGGTTTCTCTCGACCCTGGGCGAGAAGGATATCGCGGCCTATGCCAAGAGCAAGAATATCTCGTCGGTGATCTCCACCCAGGCCAGACGGATACTGATGAACAAAAAACGAAGCTAGTATCCCGTGCGGTTAGTCATGGGATGTAATTCCGAGTTATTTTGGTTGCTGCCAAGGCGCGGCGACGCAGGTGTAGCAGGGTCTACATCAAGGAGCCGCAACGCCGGCAGCGGCCAAAAGAGCCGGAATTACGAGTATGAACTAGCCGCACGGGACACTAGGGCAGGAGCAACGGATGGCAGTCATAAATCACACAAAGCGGGAGATAAACGCGAAGATCGTCTACTTCGGCCCTGAAGGCGCGGGCAAGGGGACGTCGTTGCGTTATGTCTACGCCAGGATCAAGCCATCGTTGCGCGGTGAGCTGAAGGTGTTGCCCACAGCCGGCTCCGCGTTGCTCTTCTTCGATTTCACCCCCTTTGAGCAACCGCTCTTCAACGGCTACCGCATCCGCTTCCAGATCTATACGCTCCAGGGCGCCGTTGCCAACCAGGCGGCGTGGAAGATGCTGCTCAAGGGGACCGACGGACTGGTGCTCGTGGAGGATGCGTCCCGTGACTACCTGTCCACGGTGCGCCAGAATGTGGGGCACGTGCGGGGCATGTTGAATGCCTACGGCAGGGGGCTGGATGAGATCCCGCTGGTGCTGCAACTCAACAAGACCGATCGCGCCGGCCGGGTGGCATCGGCCGAAGTGGCTTCGTTGCTGGGGCTGGCGGAAAACGACGTCCACCTGACCTCGGCGACGAGCGGGGACGGTGTGCTGGAGACGCTCACCGCCCTTTCCCGCAAGGTCATGGCCCGTGTGGCTGACCATGCCGATCTGCCGCGGGAGGAGAAGGAGCAGGCGCCGGACTCGGGCCATGGAGTACGCGGTGATGATGTGGAGACTCAATGTCTGATGGGTGCAAACGAGCCGGAGCAGCCCACGGCAGCGGCCTGCATGGCGGCTGTGCCGGATGAGACCCCCTGCGACAACGAACAGGCAAGCGGGCCCCACCCCCCGGTCAAGCTGGCCGCCGATGGCGTCAGCATCGACGGCGCGACGCTGCGGATACCGCTGGAGATTGCCCAGCCGGGCGGGGTGCAGCGCTTGGTGGTGACGGTAACCGTTGGACAGGGTTAGGAGCGGGGCATGCGGGATGGCGGCCGACTGAGCCGGCCCGGCCGGGGGAGCAGGAACGGCACACGCTCCCGGTACCGCCGGTACTCGTCGCCGAACTGTCCCGCCAGCCGCCGCTCCTCGATCAGGGCGCCGGCCACGAAATAGAGTGTGGAAAGGATGGCCAGCAGGAGCCAGCGGGCGGTCATGACAGGGTTGAGGATGAGGAAGAGGATCGAGAAGAGGTAGAGCGGGTGACGCACAACGCCGTACCAGCCGCCGGTCTCCAGGCGCGGGGATGACGACGGCCCGCTGCCGCGCCGCTTGAGGCCGAGGAAGTCGGCCGCGCCCGTCTGGCACACACAGCTGGTCAGGATACCCAGAATGATGAACTGGAGCAGATACATGACCAGGCTCCAGACTCCCGGCACGAAATACAGCACCGCTGAGTTGCGGTAGGCGGCCATGACCCAGGCGAACAGGACCACGGACGCCAGGTTGTAGGTCAGCCGGTAGGAACGGGGCTCGCCGGTGGACCAGCCGGTGAGACGCTGCTTTACCCGCTGGCTGGCGAACAGGGAGTGGGCGGCCGCAAAGAGGCAGAAGCGGAGTATGAAGACGGCGTAATCGGGCAGGGCGTGCTCCTTTGAAACGGGTATGATTGAAAAGGTAGCATTACCCGCTTGTTTACACAACTGCAACGTGCTATATAGCGCGGAGAGTGCTTACAAACGCAGGGAGGTCTGGTACATGGCGGTCATCACGATTTCACGGGAAATGGGCACCGGGGCGTATCAAATAGCGACGGAGGTCGCCAAGAAGCTGAAGTATACGCTGGTGGACGGCACGTGCATCGGCGCCTGTGCGCCCAAGTACGGGCTTTCCCCGGACATGCTCCAGATGGTCGATGAAAAGCCGCCCTCATACATCACGGCCGAGGACCGCAAGCGCGCCGCAGCGCTGAATACGGTCGAACTGATCCTCCTCGACTATGCCCGCAAG
>DATBXI010000285.1:0-8232 GCA_036514355.1 Desulfuromonadaceae bacterium | reverse complement strand
AAGGGGTCAGGACGAGGATCTTCATTCCTCAGCACCACCGCGTATCCGGTCTCCCATCACGTTCGTCTCCCGGTCTTCCCTGCAAAGAAGTCCCTGATCCCCTGCAATGCCGAAACTGCCGCCGAAAACCGCCCCTTCTTGACATTCACCAGCACATGCTCGTACAGGTCATACCAGACAGCCCGCCGCAACTGTGCGGGGAAGTTGCGCCGGACAAAAGCAAGGCGGTTTCGCGCCGTGTAGTACATCACTGCGGGCGATACGGCCCCGCCGGTACTGGCCGACTCCTTATGCCGCACCACGGAGGCAGGTGCGTACATGAGCCGCCACCCCGCACGCCGGGCACGCGCGCTCCAGTCCACATCCTCGAAGTAGAGAAACAGGTCGTCATCCAGAAGGCCGACCTCTTCGATCATCTCCCGCCGGGCCAACAGGCTGCACCCGGTGACGTATCCCGTCTCAGCCGTGTCCGCGTACTGCCCCCGGTCCCGCTCCCCCAGGCCGCGATGGGCGGGGCAATGGGGGCGCGCAGGATCGAGGATCGCACCGGCATACCACAACCGTTCGGGATCATCGTAATAAACGATCTTGCTCCCCGCCATGCCGATGCTGTCATCGCTTTCCGCCACCTGTACCAGCCCGGACAGGGCATCGGGCTCGACCACGGTGTCGTTGTTCAGGAGCCACACATACTCGGCACCGCGCTCCAGGGCGCAGGTGATGCCGACATTGTTCCCTCCGGCGAAACCCAGATTGTCACCGGTCCGGATCACATCAAGGTCGGGGAAACGCTCCCGCAGGATCGCCTCGGAGCAGTCGGTGGAGCCGTTGTCGACGATCAGGATGCGGACCGAGGGATACGAAAGTTTCCGGCACGATTCGACGCAATCGACGGTGTCCCGCCAGCCGTTCCAGTTGAGGATGATGATGAAGACCGATTTCGTCATACAACGCCAGAATAGTCAGCCAGGACGTTTCGTACGACCTCCAGGAATTTCCGGCCATTCTCCACATCAGGCTCAAGGTGGCACCCCTCTCCCCATTCGTTCCAGGCATTAACGAAGACGATCCGTTCTTCGCTGTCAAACCGCTCAACAGAGCTGATCGATTGGCGGAGCCATGTTGCGAAGAGTTCCGCATCCGAGTTCTGAATTATGATCGCATCCCGCTTCTTCCTCGCACTGTTGTCCCAACTCGGAAAGACGCAGGGAAATTGTGTGACCTCGCTCTGCGGCCAGGAGAGGACGTTGCCGATGTACGTGCCATAGTCGTAGCGGCTGTAGATCGGGAACTTTTTGAGGGTGTCACGCCCGAGCAGATGGAAAAACGAGTTGATCCGCTTGTTGAAAAATCGCCTGACCCTGGCCTTGTCGGGCCGGGGCAGCAGTTTCGGGTGCGGATGAAAATTCACCAGGGCATCGAACCCGGCGGTGATGGTTTCTTCATCCGACAATCCAAAGCGGTGGCTTTTCACGGCGCAAATATATAAGTCCGACCCTAGAACCTTTCTCGATTCGTTGCGCCACGCCCGCACGACATCCGTCACATTGGGGATATGGTCGGCCCAGTACAGCAGAAACAAGGGTTTCCCCGCCACCCTGATATATCGTGGATCTTTGAAAGCCTGGGCGAGCCATGCGATGTGCTGGACAGGGTCGTAGTTTTCGTACTCCTGCGCCGCCAGCAGCTCCTGTTCCAACCCGTCCCAGCGCCGACTCCAGTTCTCGTTTGCCCAACACAGGCAAAACGGAAAATCCGGCCTGCCCGATGCCAGCACCTCATTGAAAGGGCGTTCCAGGAGCATCTTCCCGTTGAACCAGTAATGGTAGTAACAAAACCCTCCGATGCCGTACTCCCTGGCCAACTCGGCTTGAGCGATCCGGGTTTCCTCCAGTCTCAGGTCGTAAAATCCGAGATCAGCGGGGATATGGGGCTGACTATGGCCGGCAAAGAGAGGCCTTGCTTTGGCGACATTCGTCCACTCCGTAAACCCCTTGCCCCACCAGGCGTCGTTTTCGGGAATCGGATGGAATTGGGGGAGGTAGAACGCAATAGTTTTCATTCAAAACCGCCATTCGTAGGTAACGATCCTGCCACGGCATCATAGACGGCGTTGATTGGGATATCCGCTGCAGGCCCTGCATGGTGGAGCAGTATCGCATTTTCACCCGTTTTATAGCCGCCGCTGTAGGGCGTGTATCGTCTGAACATCCGGTACTCGCCGAGGAGGATTATGCCGAAGGTGCCGACGGCGTTCGCCAGATGGGCCGGGCCGCTGTCGATCCCAATGAACAGCCGTGCCCGCCTGATGACCTCGGCTGTTTCGAGTAGCGTCAATCGGCCGCATAGATTGACGCTACCCTCGGATCCAAGGTTGAGTACCGGCTTCAAACCGATTTCCACTATCTGCAGGCCCAGCTCACACATGATCATGCGCGTAAGTTGCTGCCATTTTTCCCGGGGCCAGTCTCTGCTCTCCTCATTGGACGAGCAGTGGACGGCCACGAAGTTTTTCGGCAACCCGATGCGATCGATGCGCCGTATCGTTTCATCGGGTATATGGACCCTGGGTTGGTCCTCGATGACCGATAGTCCGGCCCCCTGACAAAAGGCAGCCAACAGATTGCCATAGCTGTAGTACGTTTCCGTGGTGATGGCAAGGTTGCCGGTGTCTTTTCGCAAAGGAATCCGGCAAACCGGACACTCCTTGCCCTCCAACTGAAGATCGATTATTTCATCGAACAAACCTGATTTGCGCAGGAGCATCCACTCGCTCACGCAGGATATCGTAAGTATGTGGTCGATAGCTGGGTTGTGGTCGAGGATATCCCGGTACTGCTTTCGCACGCTCCACATAATAAACGCATCCGGATACGTCTGCCTGGCATACCGGGCAACCGGCTCACACGCGACAATATCGCCGAAATGTTCAAGAAGATTGATGACGACAAATTTGCGGTTCGGTGTTTCGCCCTTTATGCATCGTCTCTTGAATACGAGGAAGACATAATCTGTCATGAAACTGACGAGGACCCGTGCCCTGTGGAGAAAGGGCATAACCCCCTTGATGTATCGTATCCGATACCAGTCGATCTTCATACCGTATGCTGGTGGAGTTTCCTGACGATGCACTGAATCTGTGCCAACACATCCGGCTGGGTGGTCTGATCCACCACATTGAAATGGGAGCGTACGATATCCATTGACTGGAGTCTGATTACCCCCAAGGTCAAGGTATTCAGCCACCGGTACCCCTTCATCAGCATACGTGTCGTCAGGGTAGGCTTATCAACCCCTCTATAGTGCTTGCTTCGATCGTAGCCATGGTCATGCAGCACGATACTTACGAGCTGCGAACCGGGCAACGACTGGACGAGGTCTAGAACATTCACGGAAACCGATGACCAACTGCGGGCCTTTGATATGGTAAAGGTCGCCTTATGGTCCGCGTTGAACCTGCTGGGAAAAACACCCTGCTCATACAGGTCTTCGTCGGGCACGATCAGAAAAAGGTATCCTCCCGGCTTTACCAGTGTCCACCAGTCCCGCAGGGCCTTTTGGGGATCATTCATATGTTCGAGACAGTGGGAGGAATAGACAAAGTCAAACTGCTCATCGACAACGCTCAGAATATCGTTCGCATCCCCATCCTCGATATCGAATCTTCGGGCGGTCGGGCTCACCGGGTCTGGCCCGCAGCCGATATCAACCCCTTTGCCGGCAAGAATGGACTGTTCGAATTGGGTCCATATCTTTTTTGTTTTAGAGGTTTCATCCATAGAAACTGTTACCTTTGGGGGGAATGGTACCCGAGCTTGCCTACGGGATTAAGCCTCGACAGGGTTAACCGGTCGAATTGATCAAAATAACTCCCCTTGGACATGACCAAGGATACTGCGGCACCGTACAGCAGCGAAAGAAGGCTCAGCAGGACGTACCCTTTGAAAGGAAACAGGGCGTGAATTCCCATGAGCAGGGTGCACAGTATCATCGAAACGACGGTCGGTCTCCTGTACACTTCGGCATACAGATCCCTGCGCAATCCAGGGATATTTTTATGTACCATGAAGATGAATGTCACACTGGAAATCACTATGGTGCATAAAATACCGATGATGATCCCGTAGTATCCGAACTGCTGCACAAGCACGAAACAAAGTATGAGGTTCATGATCCCTGCGCCGACTGAATTCATCATGGGTACATGCGGCTTGTTGATCCCGTGCAGAATGAAGTTCCCCGGTCCGGGGAGGAGGTTGATCATGTACGCGAACATGAGGAGTTGCATGGTATAGGCACTGGTAGCATACCCCTCACCCAGCCACGTTCGGACGAACGGGTGCGCGAGGGCGATGACCAGAAAGGAAAACGGGATAGCCGCAACGGCCATGTATTTCATGGACCTGTTGTAGAGCCCGCGCAGCTTTTCGGATTCGTCGGTTGCCTGTAATGATGAGGCAGCGGGAACCATGGGGGTAAATATGGACGCGATGAAGACCCTGGCCTGGGTGGCTATCCGGTTGGCGACCTCATAATTACTGACCGCCGCCAGCCCCAGGTAATGGCTGAGGAGCACCCGATCCACCTGGTAGACGAGCAGATTGGAGAGGGTGGAGAGCTGGACCTTCCAACTGAACCCGAAGATCAGCTTCAATGTCTCTCCGCTGAAGTGTGCGAAGGGATTCAGACGTATTGCCGGGAATAATCGCCAGGCGGTGAGCATGTTTGAGATCATCACGAAGACGGTGATGAGTGCATTATTGTAAATCAACCCTTCGAGCCCGTACCCCTGCGACAGGGCAATAAACGTCCCGCAGGCCATCATGATCGTTGATATGAGCGATATGAGGTTGCTGTATCCCATGCGCTGAAAGCCGATGATCAGGGAACCGAAAACCCCCATGGTGAGATTGACGAAAAAGAGCAATATGGCAATGGAAAAGACAAAGGTCGCTTTTTTCGCTAATCCGTGGGGAATGTTCAGGATGTGGGTGACTATAAAGGGCAACGCAAGGATCATAACCGCGCAAAGGAGAACGCTGATAACGATATAGACGGTGAAGGCGGTATTGATGAGCCTGTTGAGCTGCCGGGCATCGTCCTTTGCCTTGTACTCGGCCATGAACTTGATCAGACTGTCCGTGATTCCGAAGTCGCTCAACTGAGCGTAGGAGGAAATGACACCCACCAGCGCCCATATGCCGAACTCTTCTTTGCCCACATGGTTGATGATAAAAGGTGTTATGAATAGCGTTATGGGGATGGTGAGTAACGTTCGGGTAACGTTGAAAATCGAATTTTTAGCAATCCTGGACCCTGCTTCTGAGCTCAAGTAGTGCTCCTATCCTTGAAACGGTTATTCCTTGTCCGTTGCTGAAATCGCATGCCGTTCCATAACAAGCTTCTTTACATATTCGCTATCTTTTTCCGTAAAGGATTGGGGCGGTACTTTTGCCGGACCGAATATCCTGCTTGAAATCATGGTAATGACATCCGCCAGTTTGCTTTGTATGGTGTTGTCAGGTGCACGGCACATCCGGACGAAGTCGGCACGGTCTATCCTCTTTCTTGAAAAGAGGTGCGTGTCGATGCCGTTGGTATAATAGGCAGCACCATGCCTCTCGGCAATAATATGCAATGATTTTGCAGAATAAAACGATATGTGTTGCCCATTGTATTCACCAAGATACCACCACTCCTTCAACTCGTCCTTGGTGAGATTGTCGTTCAAGAAGGTGGTGAACAGTATGGTGTCACTCAGAGAGAACATGCTTGCCATTTCTTCCAGGGGATGTTCGAAATGCTCTACCACCTCGATGCTGGTCAGCAGTTCAAACGTGTCTGTCCTCCCCTGCACGTTCGACATGTCGAATCCTATGGCATATATATTTTCGGCGAATTTATCATAACGGTAAAAATCGAATCCCTTGTCCCGCATCATCCTGACGAATACACCATTACCCCCACCGTAATCCAAAAAGGCTCCGCTGGGATCAAACCATTCCATTATCACCTGCTCGGCTATCCTGCTGAAGCGCATCGGCCGTGCTATGAGGCCCGTATCGGTTGCTGACAGCGGCGATGAATATGCCTCATGAATCCAGTACGGCTGCTCGGTCTGCATGAATCCGCACCGTGCACATCTGAAATATGAAACGTCATACGTACACAGAACCTTTTGGGTGAAGATGCGCTCGGACTTACTCCTGCAAATCTTGCATTCTATTGCAGTCATGTTCTCATATACCCGATCTGCACCGTCACCGGACCTCGACATTCTGCGCCTCGGTATGCGCGCATTGTTCCCGGTACCACTGATAGGTTGCCGCCACCCCCTCCTCCAGCCCGATGCGGTGCCGCCACCCCAGGGCGTGGATGCGCGAGGCATCGGCCAGTTTGCGCGGGGTCCCGTCCGGCTTGGAGCCGTCGAACACCAGATCTCCCTCGTACCCGACCACGCGCTTCACCAGCAGGGCCAGCTCGCGGATACTCACCTCCTGGCCGGAGCCGACGTTGATCAGGGCCGGTGCGACAGGATCGTTGAGCAGCGCGTCGTAGGGCGCCTCATCCAGGTTCATGAGGAACAGGCAGGCCGCGGCCAGGTCGTCCACGTGCAGGAATTCCCTGAGCGGCGTGCCGCTCCCCCAGACCGTTACCTGGGGACTGGGGATTGGGGATTGGGGATCGGTAACGTCTTTTCCCCCGGTTTTACCAGTCCCCGGTCCCCGGTCCCCAGTCCCCATCTTCGCCTCGTGAAACTTCCTGATGAGGGCCGGCAGGACGTGGGATTTTTCCAGGTCGAAGTTGTCGTTGATGCCGTAGAGATTGTTGGGCATGGCCGCCAGGTAGCGGGTGCCGTACTGGCGGTTGTAGGAGCGGCATTGGTAGATGCCGGCGATCTTGGCCACGGCATAGGCGTCGTTGGTCGGCTCCAGCGGGCTGGTGAGCAGATGCTCTTCCCGCATCGGCTGGGGTGCATGCTTGGGATAGATGCAGGTGCTCCCCAGGAACAGCAGGCGCTTGACGCCGGTCAGCCAGGCACCGTGGATGCAGTTGGCCTGTATCAGCAGGTTGTCGTAGATGAACTCGGCCGGGTAGCTGCTGTTGGCCATGATGCCTCCCACCGTGGCGGCGGCCAGGAAGACGTACTCCGGTTGTTCGTCCCGGAAGAACGCAGTGACCGCGCCCTGGTCCCGCAGGTCGAGTTCCGCGCTGGTTTTCAGCACCAGATTACCGTAGCCCGCGGCCTGGAGGCAGCGGACGATTGCCGACCCCACCATGCCGCGATGCCCGGCCACAAAAATCTTCGCCCTCTTGTCCATCCATCAGATCCTTTCCGTTTGTTGGGAATCGGCGCCGGGGGAAAGGCCGGGATGATACATGGCATCGTCCGCCACCCCCAGGTCACGCAGTCGCTGCCGCAACACATCCGCCCGTTTCAGCGAGGTGATGACAATCCGGTGGTTTCCCGTCAGCAGGCCCCGGGCCAGGGTCACCACCTCTTTCCCCATGAAACGGCTGCCGGCGCAGTCGTCGTCCATCACGTCCGTCAGCTCCAGGCCCGACTCCTGCAGGGAGAGCCAGGCGATCTCGGCAACCTCATCCACGCCGCAGAACACGACCCGCGAGATTCCGCGCTCCGCCAGTTCCCTGAACAGATGCAGATAATCCTGACGGGTAACCATGTAGAGATTGCTGAAGTAGTGGACATGCTGGTAGGCCAGTCGCGCCTTTTCCGCCATTCCCTGGGGGGTCAACAGATAAGCGTACCGGTTGCGGGGGTAATTCTTGATGCGGATGTAGCCCTTGGCGACAAAATTCTTGATGTAGGAGTTGACCAGCCCCAGCGCAATGCCCAGGCGTTTTGCCAATTCACGCTGAGAAATAGGCTGTTCGTCCGCCACCTCGGAGAGGAGTTGGAACGCATTCAAGTCATCGTGAGCGCCGCTGTCGATACCGTTCATAAATTGAACGATATGTCAGTTAAGACGGTAAATCAAGAGAAAAATCATGCGGTTCAACCGAAGATGGTACTGCGTCCCGTGGACATCCGGGGATTGATGATCACTTCAGGTAACCGAACTTCTTCATGCGGTAACGGAAGGCGTCGATGCCCAGATTGAGCTTCTTGGCCGCCTTGGACTGGTTCCAGTCGGTGCTGTCCAGCGCCTGGCGGATCAGTTCCTTCTCCACCTCCTCGATATCGACCCCCTCGGGGGGGAGGCGGAAGGC
>DATBXI010000284.1:0-2459 GCA_036514355.1 Desulfuromonadaceae bacterium | reverse complement strand
CCCATGACCGCGCCCTCCAGCGGGGTCAGGCCCATGGTGGTGTCCACCGAGACGCCACCCTTGATGGCGCAGTGGGACACGCCGTTGCCGATGTGCATGGTGACGATGTTGCATTCCTTGGGCTGTTTCCCCAGCAGCACGGCGGCGCGCTTGGATACGTACAGGTGCGACGTGCCGTGGAATCCGTAGCGCCGCACCTGGTATTTCTCGTACCATTCGTAGGGCAGGGGGTAGATGTAGGCATGTTCCGGCATGGTCTGGTGGAAGGCCGTGTCGAAGATGGCCACGTGGGGAATGCTGGGCATGAGGGCCTGGGCCGCCTCGATCCCCTCGATGTTGGGGGGGTTGTGGAGTGGTGCCAGGTGTTGGACCTCCTTGACCGCATCCAGAACCTTCTCGTCGATCATCACGGAGCAGGTGAACTTCTCGCCGCCGTGCACAACCCGGTGGCCAACGGCCGAGATCTCGTCCACACTCTTGAGAACGCCGTGTACCGGGTCGGTAACGGTCTTGATGACCAGATCAATGGCGGCCTGATGATTGGGGCAATCCTGCTCGTGGCGATAGGTCTCGCGGCCCGGTACCTCGTGCAGGATGAACGAATCGCCGATGATGACCCGCTCCACCATGCCCTTTGCCACGACTTCCTTCCGTTCCCAGTCGAACAGCTGGTATTTGACAGAAGAACTGCCGCAGTTGAGCGCCATTATGATCATGGGTACCTCCTTAAATAAACAGAGATTTAGTTATAATATCAATAAAAAACAAACACCCAAACTAAAAAACTCATTGAAAATAAAACTGTTTTTGATATATACAATAGAGTCACCCCGAATTCAACACATTTTGTGCAAAGTGCGCCGGTGGCGGGCTTATATTCTTGTCTGGACAACAATCCGGCGATATGGTATCAGTAGAATGTTTTCCATCAGGAAGGCTAATCTTACAAGGAGGTAAAACCGTGGCTCATACAATTACCGACGATTGCACCAACTGCGGGGCATGCGAAGATTCCTGTCCGGTGAACGCCATCAGCGAGCAGGGTGCCAAGCGCGTCATCGACGCCGACACCTGCATCGACTGCGGCGCTTGCGTGGATACCTGTCCCGTGAATGCCATCCATGCCTAAGCAGCATTGATGCGTAGCACAAAAAAAGCCCGTGGCGACACGGGCTTTTTTTTTATGCGTCCTCTGGAGCGTCAACGCCGGAAGAGCCAGAGGATCAGGGAGAGCAGCAGGGAGAGGAGGATACAGGTGGTCAGGGGGAAGGAGAAGGTGAAGTTCGCTTTCCTGATGTAGATGTCGCCGGGCAGCTTGCCCAGCCAGGGGATGCGCGGGGCCAGGGAGATGACCACCCCGGCGGCCACCAGCACCAGCCCCATGATGATCAGCATGCGCCCCAGCCCGCTCACGGGTGCGTTGCCTTCGGAAGGTAGCGCTCCTTTTCGCTGTAGATGCAGCCGCAGTACTGTTGCCGGTAGAGCCCCAGCTCCTTGGAGAGCCTGATCCCCTCCTGCCACCCCGGACGGAAGTCCTGGTAATGGAATGCCACCCCGAACTCCTGCCCCGCCTGTTCCGCCTGTTCCCTGATGACGTCATGGCGCTGATACCTGCTGTAGAGCAGGGAGGCGCTGAATGCCGAGAAACCGCCTTCTGCGGCCATGCGGGCCGTGGCCTTCAGGCGGGATGCATAGCAGTGGTCGCACCGTTGCGCCGGTGCAGGGGCGACGGCGGCCAGGAAGCCCTCCAGATCGTAGTCGTCCCGCACGATCAGGGGGAGCGCTTCCTTGTCCGCCATCTCCCGTGCGGCTGCCAGGCGGCGGCTGTACTCCTGGAAGGGGTGGATGTTGGGATTGAAGAAGAAGCCGGTGACGTCATGGCCGGCAGTGCGCAGGGTCCGCAGGGGGTAGAGGGCACAGGGGCCGCAGCAGATGTGCAGCAGGATCTTCATGTACGTCCTTTATTCCAGTTTCAGATCAAGGATGAAATCAAGGCGGCGAGGACTGAGGCGACGAGGGCCCTCACCCGGCCTTTGGCCACCCTCTCTCATTGGAAGAGAGATAGAGAGAGGGACGCGTTGAGGAGCCGAAAACGAGCCAACGCAGATAGCGCCTTGATGTGAAATCGGATCAGATGTTCTCCAGCAGGTGGCCCAGCTTCTCCCGCTTGGTGCGCAGGTAGCCCAGGTTGCTCTTGGTGGCCTTGACCTGGATGGGCGCCCGTTCGGTGATATCGATGCCGTACCCCTGAAGGCCGATCAGTTTTTTGGGGTTGTTGGTCAGCAGGCGGATCTTCTTGATGCCCAGGGCCAGCAGGATCTGGGCGCCGATGCCGTAGTCGCGCAGGTCGGGCTTGAAGCCCAGCTTCACGTTCGCCTCGGCCGTGTCGAAGCCCTCGTCCTGCAGGTTGTACGCCTTGAGCTTGTTGACGAGCCCGATCCCGCGCCCTTCCTGATCCA
>DATBXI010000283.1:0-3029 GCA_036514355.1 Desulfuromonadaceae bacterium | reverse complement strand
CCCAATTCCCAGGGGTTGCCGTACCGCAGCCAGTTGTCCGGCACTTCGAACTGTCCGCCGTCCACGATGCGCTGGTAGAACATGCCGTACTCGTAGCGGATGCCGTAGCCGTAGGCCGGCAGCGACATGGTTGCCATGGAGTCCAGGAAACAGGCCGCCAGGCGCCCCAGGCCGCCGTTGCCCAGTCCGGCGTCCCACTCGCTTTCCTGCAGCTCCCGGATGTCGATCCCCATCTCCTTGAGGGCGTTTTCCCATTCGTCCATGATCCCCAGGTTGATCAGGCTGTTGCCCAGGGTGCGTCCCATGAGGAATTCCATGGAGATGTAGTAGATCCGCTTGGCGTCGGTGTTGTAATAGGTCTGCTGGGTGTCGAGCCAGCGCTCCACCAGCATGTCCCGCACCGCGTAGGCCAGGGCCATATAGAGATCGGCCTTGGTGGCGGAATACTTGTCCTTGACCAGAGTGTATTGGAGGTGGCGCATGAAGGCGCGCTGAAGGTCGGAGGAATTCGGCTTCAATTCGCAGAACGGCGGGGTGTTGTGTGCGTTCATGGGACCGGTCCTTGGCGCGGCGGGATATGAAACGGCGGTGGAAGTATATCGACTCACGGGAGGGAATGCAAGGTTGCAGGTGTGGCGGGCGGGAGTGGTGGAACGACGTGTATTTAATGGTGTGTTTAATTAAATACGCCGGGGGTAACATGGCAAACGATCAAACGCTGCGCCTGTGCCGGCTGCTGGGAACGGAGTTCCCCATCATTCAGGCCCCCATGGCGGGCGTGCAGGGGAGCGCGCTGGCGACGGCGGTGTCCGAGACCGGCGGGATGGGCTCGCTCCCCTGCGCCATGCAGTGCTTCGATGCCATGCGTGCCGAACTGGCGGAGATCAGGGGCAAACCTCCGGGGTTAATTCTGATTTGACTTACAGATTCTCTTCCTCGGCAGGGGGCTGTTCGTGGTCTTCTTCTGTGGATGCAGCGGATTTAGCAAGTTTGCGTTGTAATTTTTCTTCGTTTTTTTTCTTTCTTTCCAATTCTTTTTGCCGCTTCTGAAACTGAAAATTGGGTTTTGCCATTAATGCTCTCCTTTACAAAGGTGATCTGTGCTGGACACAATCCACCTGGCGTTTGGTCACTCGCGGACAGGATGGGCGCAAAGGTTCAGGTGACAAAAAAACCCCGGGTTTAACCGGGGTTTTTTGTTTTCTGAAGAGCGATGTACTTAAACTCTTTTTACGTTCGCGGCCTGAAGCCCTTTCGGACCCTTGGTTACTTCAAAAGTAACTCTATCGCCTTCAGCAAGGGACTTGAATCCGTCGCCCACGATTGCAGAGAAATGGCAAAAGACATCCTCGCCACTTTCCTGCTCAAGAAAACCAAAACCCTTGCTGTCATTGAACCACTTTACTGTTCCGTTTACCATTGTGTTTACTTTCTCCTGAACAATCTTTTGATTTATCGGATATAATTTCCGAATTTTATTAACCATATCAGCCTTAGGTTATCAAAGTCAAGCCATTAATTTTGCTATTTAGTCGGGAAGTCTATGAGTTAGGAGGAAGCGGCGTGGTCGGCCCTTGAAAGCGGAATATTTCGAAGATGGTCCGCACGATCACTATCAGGCTTTCGCGGTTGACACCTTCCGGCCAGGTATAGTATCCTTACAAACCTTTCATTCCGCGTCAACATGCTGTTTCGGCGCACGAAACTACCATCTGAAGCAAAGGACATACGAACATGCGCAGTGATATGATCAAACAGGGACTTGAACGGACCCCGCATCGGGCACTGCTGAAGGGCACCGGCGTTCCCGACAAGGCCTTCGAGAAGCCGTTCATCGGCGTGGCCACCAGCTTCACCGACCTGATCCCCGGTCATTCCGGCATGCGCGATCTGGAGCGCTTCATCGAGAAGGGTGTCCATTCGGGCGGCGGCTACGCCTTCTTCTTCGGCATCCCCGGCGTGTGCGACGGCATTGCCATGGGGCACAAGGGGATGCACTACTCCCTCCCCACCCGCGAACTGATCGCCGACATGGTGGAGTCGGTGGCCGAGGCGCACCGCCTGGACGGCCTGGTGCTCCTGACCAACTGCGACAAGATCACCCCCGGCATGCTCATGGCTGCCGCACGCCTGGACATCCCCTGCATCGTGGTGACCGCCGGCCCCATGATGAGCGGCCGCGGCCAGACCGGACGCAAATATTCCTTTGTCTCCGACACCTTCGAGGCCATGGCGCGCTACAAGGCCGGCGTAATCGACGATAAGGAACTCAAGGTGTGCGAGGACAACGCCTGCCCCGGCATGGGTTCCTGCCAGGGACTGTTCACCGCCAACACCATGGCCATCCTCACCGAGACCCTGGGCATGAGCCTGCCGCGCTGCGGCACGGCTCTGGCGGTCTCGGCCCTGAAGCGCCGCATCGCCTTTGCCTCGGGCGAAAAGATCGTGGAGCTGGTGCAGAACAACGTCACCCCGCGCTCCATCCTGACCCGGGCGGCGTTCGAGAACGCCATCCGCGTGGATTTGGCCCTGGGGGGCTCCTCCAACACGGTGCTGCACCTGCTGGCCATTGCCCGGGAGGCGGGCGTGGAGCTGCCCCTGGAGACCTTCGACATCCTGGCCAAGGACACCCCGCAGCTGTCGTCCATGAACCCGGCGGGGGAGTATTTCATGGAAGACCTGGACATCGCCGGCGGCGTGGCCGGGGTGCTGAAGCAGCTGGGGGACAAGATCAAGGATACGCCGACCCTCTTCGGCCTGACCACCCGCCAGCTGGCCCAAAGCGTGGAGAACATCGACGAGGAGGTCATCCACCCCCTCACCAACCCGGTGAAGAAGGAGGGGGGGATCGCCGTCCTCTCCGGCAACATCGCGCCCAAGGGGGCGGTGGTGAAGCAGTCGGGCGTGTCGGCCCCCATGATGCAGTTCGAGGGGACGGCGCGCTGCTTCGACGCCGAGGAGCAGGCCATGGCCGCCATCATGGAGGGGCGGATCACCTCCGGCGACGTGGTGGTGATCCGTTACGAGGG
>DATBXI010000282.1:0-2697 GCA_036514355.1 Desulfuromonadaceae bacterium | reverse complement strand
GATGCGGTTTTTGAGGGTGTCGGCATCGGAGTAGCCGTCCTTGATCATCTTTTTCATCAACGCCACGTTGGACTTCAGATAGGTGGCCACGGACTTCTCGGAGAGCTGGATGCAGCCGGCGGCGGCGGAGCGCTCGGCAGCGGCGTCGGTCAGCTCGAAGGCCTGCTCGACTGTCAGGTCGGGGAGACCTTCCATCTCCAGGATGCGGCCGTTGAAGATGTTGACCTTGTTCTTCTTGGGCACTGTCAGGAGCTTCTGCTTGATGGCATAGTAGGGGATGGCGTTCACCGCGTCACGCAGGGTGATGCCGGGGTTGAACTTGCCCTTGAAGCGCACCAGCACCGACTCCGGCATGTCCAGGGGCATGAAGCCCATGGCGCCGGCAAAGGCCACCAGGCCGGAACCGGCCGGGAAGGAGATGCCGATGGGGAAGCGGGTGTGGGAGTCGCCGCCGGTGCCCACGGTGTCCGGGAGCAGCAGGCGGTTCAGCCAGGAGTGGATGACGCCGTCGCCGGGGCGAAGCGCAACGCCGCTACGCTCGGAGATGAACGGCGGCAGGTTCTTGTGCATCTTCACGTCGGCCGGTTTCGGATAGGCCGCGGTGTGGCAGAAGGACTGCATGAACATGGGTGCCTGGAACTTGAGGCACGCCAGTTCCTTCAACTCGTCGGCGGTCATGGGGCCGGTTGTGTCCTGGGAACCGACGGTGGTCATCTTGGGCTCGCAGGCGGTGCCAGGCAGGATGCCCCCTACGCCGCAGGCGGCGCCGACCATCTTCTGGGCCAAAGAGTAGGCCTGCTTGGCCTTGGGCTTGGGATTGACCGGCAGGGTGAAGACCGTGGTCGGCTTGAGGCCTAAGGCCTTCCTGGCCTTGTCGGTCACAGCGCGGCCGATGATCAGCGGGATGCGGCCGCCGGCACGGAACTCGTCAGCCACGGTATTGGGGCTGATGGTGAACTTGGAGAGGACCTTCTTCCCCTTCTCGTCGGTGATGACCCCTTTCTTGGTGTCGATCACGATCACGTCGCCGGTTTTCATAGCGGTCACGTCGGCCTTGAGCGGCAGGGCGCCGGAGTCCTGGGCGGTGTTGAAGAAGATCGGAGCGATGACGCCGCCGATGATCACGCCGGCGGTCTTCTTGTTGGGGACGCAGGGGATCTCCTCGCCGATAGCCCACAGCACGCTGTTGCAGGCCGATTTGCGGGAGGAGCCGGTTCCCACGACGTCGCCCACGAATGCCACCTGATATCCCTCTTTACGGAACTTGGCGATGGTGTCCAGGCCACCCTTGAAGCGGGTCTTGCCCATGGCCAGGGCGTGCAGCGGGATATCGGGGCGGCTCCAGGCGTCGCCGGCCGGGGAGAAGTCGTCGGTGTTGATCTCGCCGTCTACCTTGAAGACCTTGACCTTGATGGTTTCGGGCACACCCTTGCGGTTGGTGAACCACTCGGCATCAGCCCAGGACTTGAGGACCTTGGCGGCTGCGGCGTTCTTGGCCTTGGCCAGGGCTGCCACTTCGTCGAAGGCATCGTACACAAGAGTAATGCCGCACAGGGCCTTGGCGGCCTCCTCAGCCAGCTTCTTGTCCTTCAGGGCGGCAACCAGCGGGGCCACGTTGTAGCCGCCGATCATTGTGCCCAGGAGCCTGATGGCGGCAACCGGATCGATCAGGGGGGACTTCTTCTTGCCGGTTACGACCTCGGCCAGGAACTCGGCCTTGACCTTGGCGGCCGGGTCAACGCCCGGGGAGACGCGGTTGGTGATCAGGTCCAGCAGGAACTTTTCCTTCCCCTTGGGGGGCTTGACCAGGAGCTTGCACAGGTCGGCGGTCTGCTCGGGGTTAAGCGGCAACGCGGGAATACCCTGCTTGGCGCGTTCTTTCTCGTGCTGCAGATATGCTTCGATCATCTAGACTTCCTCCTTTTTGCATGCGGTATGTCTCGAACCAGCGAGTTGGTCTGCTAAATGTGCATACTGTATACAATGCTGGAAAATGATTTGTCAACGCATAATGTCGGTGTTTACCTGCGGTTATGGGCATATTTCCAGCTGGTGTCCATCCGGAAACATCGGATGTGACACCAGCTGTTTCCGATTCGGAAACGAGGAATTTTTCGTCCTGACAAGGAAATCAAGGGATTGCGCGGAGGCGTACATGAGTACGCCGCACAATTTCACTTGTGAAATTGGACCGCGAAGGCGCCCGAAGGGTGAGGCCAACGGCCAAAGTCACAAGCAAGACCGCAGATTGACACCGTCAGGGCGGAAAAGAACCGTTTCCGGATGGAAACTAGTGGACCGTTACCGCCGCGTACCCCACCACCCGGCGGTGGTCGCCGGATACGTCGCCACTGGTGGCGTAGGCCACGAGCTCCGCTCTGGTAGCGCCCAACTCTTTGGCAGCAACAAGCATGACCGCCGCCGGCACCACGCCGCACATGGTGATCCGCTCTGTGCGGCAAATATCCAAAAGCCCCTCGGCATCCAGGGCCACGACCCGCTCCAGCGCCAGCTTGTCCTTGCTCCGGGCCGATTCCGACGACTCGTAGTGCGTCATGTCGGAACTGGCCACGATCAGTACATCGTCGCCGAACGGCCGCAGGGCAGCGGCGATCCCCTCCCCTATCTGCCGGACAGCGGCGTAGCCTCCCTGCCCCAGACAGAGGGCGGCGATGGATAGGTCGGGGCGCAACAGGC
>DATBXI010000281.1:0-4723 GCA_036514355.1 Desulfuromonadaceae bacterium | reverse complement strand
CCGCGCTCGCAGGTGTTCCGGCAGATCTATTACTTCTACTTCCGCCGGCTGTTGCCGGTCATCGGGGGACTGTTCTCACGCTACAACGCCTATAAATACCTGCCCGACTCGGTGCTGGAATTCCCCAGCCACGAGGAGTTCGCCCGCATGATCGCCGCTGCGGGCTTCAAAAGCATCCACATCAAGGACTTGACCTTCGGCATCGCCAGCATCTATGCCGGCGACAAGGAATAAAGCAAATAGACCCTGAAGGTTTTAAAAACCTTTAGGGTCTTACGCCTTGAACTTGTTCTCCGTTCCCCCCACCAGCCGCCGGATGTTCTCGTGGTGCTTGAGGATCACGATCACCGCGATGCAGGCGGTCACCAGCACCTGCCTCCGCCCGCCCCCCAGCAGTGACACCGCCGGCGGCATGACCGCCGCTGCAACGATGGAACCCAGGGAGACATAGCGCCACGTGAGCACCAGCACCAGGAACACCCCCAGGGCAACGGCCACGGCCCACGGGGAGAGCGCCAGGAATACCCCCAGGGCGGTGGCGACCCCCTTCCCTCCCTTGAACCGCAGGAAGAGCGAGAACACGTGGCCGCAGAAGGCGGCCAGCCCCACCCAGGCGGCATGGTCGGCGGGCAAGGACGACATCTTCACCAGCAGCACCGGAATGAACCCCTTCAGACAGTCGCATACCAGGGTCAGCACCCCCACCTTGCGCCCCACGGTGCGATAGAGGTTGGTGGCGCCGATATTGCCGCTCCCCTCCTTGCGCACATCGATGCCATAGGCCTTCCCCAGCAGCAGCCCCGAAGGTATGGAACCCAGCAGGTAGGCTCCCACGCAGGCCGCTATCAACGTCATTTCCGGCGTTCCCGTCATGTCGCCCTACTTGCCCAGCCGCTCTTGCGCATCCGCACGGAAGGGACTGGCCGGAAACTGCGCCACGAGCCGCTCATACGCCTCGCGCGCCTTTGCCTTCTGCCCCGCTTCCAGGTATGCCAGTTCCAGCTTGTAGAGCAGTTCCTCCCGGCGCGCCGAATGGGGAAAAGCTTTCAGCGCCTCTTCGAAACGGGCGATGGCGGCGGCATACTTGTCTGTCCTGAAATAGAACGTGCCCACGTAAATCTCGTACTGCACCTGTCTGTCCTTGCAGTCGCTGACCTTCTCCGCCGCCTCCGCCGCATTCTCCCCCTTGGGGTACTGCTTGAGGTACGACTCGAACACCGACAGGGCGTTCTTGACCGGCGTCTGGTCGGTATCGATCCGGTTGATCTCGTTGTAGTAGCTCACCCCCTGCCGATAAAGCGCGTAGGCGGCCCGCTCATGGGCGGGGTGAAGCTTGCGGAAATCCTCGTAGGCAGCGGCGGCCTCGATGTAATCCTTGTTGAGAAAATAGGCGTCGGCGATGCCGAGCTCCGCCTTTGTCGACAACTCGGGAGATTTGTAGCTCTCCTTCACCTTCTTCCAGGAGGCAATGGCATCTTCGTACCGCTCCCGCCGGAAGGCCTCTTCACCGTCCTTGAACAGGACCTCGGGCGGCTTGTTCACCGCCACGGCGGCGCACCCCTGCAGCAGGGCGGCTGAAAGCAGGGCAATGGCTGCGGCTCTGGCAACTGTCTTCATGGTACCTCTCGTCCTTTTGAACCGTGGTTGTCGTTCGTTCACAGAATGCCCGTGCCGCGGCTGTCGGCCAGCAGGCGGGCGATGATGTCGTGGTTAAGCCAGAGGGTCGCTGCGCCGGGGTTCCAGGCGCTATGGACCATCAGCCGGCCGGTGGCCAGAAACACGATGCGCGACAGCTCGGCACAGACTAGCTGTTTCTGGTCCAGGTGCATGCCCATCAGTTCCGCGGACCTGGCCAGCATCAGCTCGGCCTGCTCCCGGGTATTGTGCTGTGGCCAGCCGGCAAAGTCAAGGATATCGGCCAGGATGGGCGACGCCAGGTAGTCGTCGGTCCGTGCCAGCAGGGCTGCCAGGCTTTCACCCTCTTTCAGCATCCCCTGGCAGCGCTCGAAGAGCGGGGTGGCCGCATCCCCCACTGCGTCCCGGATGGCGCTCAGCAGCGGATACAGCGAGATCTCCACCCCCAGGAAGAGTGCGCTGGAATTGGTCTGGATCTCAGGGCAGTTGAAAACGGTCGCGCTGATGCCATTGGTGAAGGCCTCCTGCGCGATCTCCTCGAGCCTGATCTTGGCCCACCCCTGTACATAGGGCACGTAGGACTGCCAGCGGTATTCGCCACCCACCAGCACGGCGGTGCCGTGATACCCGTAGGCGGTGTAGGCCACCCGCCCGCCGGCAGCCGACACCCGGTCGCGCAGTCCGGCCGTCTCTTCCAGCAGGTAGCGGAAGGTGTCGGCGGTCACCTCGTTGAAGCTGGCGTCGCACAGGCGGCCGAGATCGCTCTCCCAGAATGCCTGGGATGACAGGTACTTGTCGCCGGTTCCCTTGAACACCCTGTTGAGAAGCGGCATGAAGACCCGCGCCCGGGGGATGCCGCCGGCCATGGAGTGGGCCAGGATGACGTTGGCACCCGCCGGGATGCGCCCCTCCAGTTCTTGGGCCACCCGCGCGATGGCCGCACGGAAACGCGCCGTACCGGCGGTCCGGGCCTTGCGGATGAACTCCTCGTCGAAACGGATGGCGGCCCAGTCGTCCGGTTTGGCCTTCTTGAGCTGTTCGGCCACCGACGGCTGCCCATCCACCGCCTCCATGTCAAAACCCGCCTCCAGGGGCACATTGATGATGGCACCCCCCAGGAGCGCCTCGGCCTCGGCCAGCTCCGCCTCGTTGAGCGGACGCAGGGTCCCGTCGCTGTCCCGGCGCCCCACGGTGGTACCGATCACGGTCATGCCGAGCCGACGCGCCTCCTCCACCATGCCGTTGGCATAGCCACGCCCGAACAGCTCCCCCACCAGCACCAACACGTCACCCCGTTTGTATCCCGCTGTATCCGGCAATTCCCGCATAGGCATGTACGTTGTCATCCGCAACCTCCCGACATAGAGTTCCCGTGAAAAACAGTTGTCACTCTTACCACGAACCGCCCCGCCATGTGAACAGAAAAAGCGCCCGCCGGAGCGCGTGACAAGGTATGAAATACGTGGTATCGTGCCTCAAATCCATGCCGGAGATCCATACACGTGAACAGCGACCTTATCCTTCTGGGCCACGGCAGCGGCGGGCGCCTCTCCCACCAGCTGCTGGACGAACTGATCATCCCCGCGCTGAGTGAAACCGCCCCGGCTGCCCAGAATGACGCGGCCCTGTTGGATCAGGTCTCGGGGCGGCTGGCCTACACCACCGACTCCTTCGTGGTGGACCCGATCTTCTTCCCCGGCGGCACCATCGGCAGCCTGGCGGTGCACGGCACGGTCAACGACCTGGCCATGATGGGGGCGCGGCCGCTCTTTCTCAGCGTCGGCCTGATCATCGAGGAGGGGTTCGCCAAGAGCGACCTGGGGACCATCCTCGCCGACATGCGCCGCGCCGCTGACAACGCCGCCGTGCGGATCGTCACCGGGGACACCAAGGTCGTCCCCCGGGGCAAGGCCGACAAGATCTTCATCACCACCTCCGGCATCGGGGTCATCGAGCACGACATCCCGATCCACGGCGCCAATGCCCGACCCGGCGACAAGGTCATTCTCAGCGGCACGGCAGGCGATCACGGCATCGCCGTCATGATCGGCCGCGAAGGGATCAACGTGGAGAGCGACATCCACAGCGATTCCGCCGCCCTGAACGGCCTGACCGCCGAGATCATCGCCTGTGCCGGCGACCGGCTGCACGTGCTGCGCGACCCCACCCGCGGCGGCATCGCCACCACGGTCAAGGAGATCGCCCAGCAGTCGGGCGTGGCCGTGACCCTGCGGGAGGAGGCACTCCCGGTCACCCCCGCGGTGCGGGGGGTCTGCGCAATCCTGGGGCTCGACCCGCTCTTCGTGGCCAACGAAGGCAAGCTGCTGGCATTTGTGGCGCCGGAGGCAGCCGAGCAGGTGCTGGCACGCATGCGACGCCACCCCCTGGGGGGCAATGCCGCGATCATCGGACAGGTGGAGGAGGCCCCGGCCGGCAAGGTGCGCATGGAAACCGCCATCGGCGGCATGCGGGCGGTGGAAATGCTGGCAGGCGAACAGTTGCCCAGAATCTGCTGAGTGGCCAGGGAAAAATCCCCCATAACCCCGGCCGTGCGCCAGTTGCGGGCCGAGAAGATCGAGTTCACGGACCACCTCTACGCCTACGAGGAGAAGGGGGGTACGGCGGTGTCGTCCCGGGAACTGGGCGTTGACGAGCACTGCGTGATCAAGACCCTGATCATGGAGGACGAGAACCGCAATCCCCTGATCGTGCTGATGCACGGCGACCTGCAGGTCTCCACCAAGGAGCTGGCCCGTATCATGGGGGTAAAGCAGATCACCCCCTGTTCGCCGGAAACGGCCCAGAAACACTCCGGCTACCTGGTGGGGGGTACCTCCCCCTTCGGCACCCGTCGGCCCATGCCGGTGTACATGGAGGCGGGCATTGCCCTGCTGGAGAGGATCTACATCAACGGCGGCAAACGGGGCTACCTGGTGGGGATGGCGCCGGGCGCCCTCATCAGGGTGTTGAAGCCGGTGCTGGTAACGGTTGGGATTCGTTAGTGTCCATCCGGAAACTCCGGATGTGACACCAGCAGTTTCCCATTCGGAAACGAGGAATTTTTTGTCCTGACAAGGAAATCAAGGGA
>DATBXI010000280.1:0-4120 GCA_036514355.1 Desulfuromonadaceae bacterium | reverse complement strand
GTCGGCAGGAGCATCCCGCCGCTCCTGGAGGTGCGGGGCGAGGTGTTCCTGTCGCTGGAGGCGTTCCAGCGCATCAACGCCGAAAAGGAGGAGCAGGGGGAGGCCCCCTTTGCCAACCCGCGCAACGCGGCGGCCGGCTCGTTGCGCCAGCTCGACCCGCGCGTCACGGCCCGGCGGCCGCTTTCCTTCTTCTGCTACGCACCCGGTGTCTGCGAAGGGATGGAATTCGGCTCGCAGCAAGCGTTTCTCGACGCCGCCGCCGGCTGGGGGGTGCCGGTGAACCCGCTGGTACGACGGACCCGGGGGGTCGAGGGAGCGGTCGACTATTACCTGGAGATGCAGCGGGAGCGCGACGCGCTCCCCTACGAGATCGACGGCACGGTGATCAAGGTGGATGCATTCGCTCTACAGGCCGAACTGGGGGAGAAGAGCCGCTCGCCCCGCTGGGCCGTGGCCTGCAAGTTCCCGCCGCGCCAGGCGGAGACCGTGGTGGAGGCCATTCTCCTCTCGGTGGGGCGCACCGGGGTGATCACGCCGGTGGCACAGCTCAGGCCGGTGGAGATCTCCGGGGTGACCGTGTCCCGCGCTACCCTGCACAACTGGGACGAGATCGCCGTCAAGGACATCCGCGAGGGAGATGCCGTGATCGTGGAACGGGCCGGCGACGTGATCCCAGCCGTGGTGCGGGTGGTGACGGACAAACGTACCGGCACGGAACAGCCGTCCCTCCCCCCGGAACGCTGTCCCGAGTGCGGTTCCCCGGTGGTCCGCATCGCCGACGAGGTGGCGGTGCGCTGCATGGGGCTCTCCTGCCCCCCCCAGATCCGCGAGTCGATCATGCACTTTGCCTCGCGCAACGCCATGGACATCGAAGGGCTGGGGGAGAAGTTCATCGAGCAGTTGCTCTCCCTGGGGCTGGTGCACAGCGTGGCCGACCTGTATCGCCTGACCAGGGACGACTTCATGCGCTTCGAGCGCATGGGGGACAAGCTGGCCGCCAACCTGCTGGCGGCCATCGCAAACAGCAAGCAGCGGGACCTGGGGCGCTTCATCTTCGCCCTCGGCATCCGACACGTGGGGGAGCGTACCGCCAAATCCCTGGCCCAGGCGTTCGGCAGCCTGGAAAACCTGGAACACGCCACCTTCGAGGAACTGACCAGCATCCGGGACATCGGCGCCACTGTGGCCCAAAGCATCCGCACCTTCTTCGCCAACCAGGAGAACATCGCCGTCATCCAGCACATGCTGGAACTGGGCGTTGCCCCGGCCGCGGAGGAAAAGCGGGTGGGGGGGCGCTTCACCGGCAAATCATTCGTCTTTACCGGCAAGTTGTCCCGTTTCACCCGCGAGGACGCCGCCAGGCTCGTGGAAAACGAAGGGGGGAGCGCCGTGGGCTCGGTGTCCAAGAAGACGGATTACGTGGTGGCAGGCGAGGATGCCGGCAGCAAGCTAGCCAAGGCACGGGAACTGGGGGTGACGGTGCTGACGGAGGAGGAGTTTCTCGACCTGATGGGACAACAGGGGTGAGGCGTATCCTCTCCTACCTGACCTTTCCCGGCGTGGCGGCCCACGAGTTCGCCCATGCCTGGGCCTGCAAGCGCCTGGGGATCCGGGTCCACCGGGTCTGCTACCTTCGTCTGGGCAACCCCATGGGGTATGTGCAGCACGAGGCAGCGCCCTATGCCTTCCAGCACATCATGGTGGCGGTGGCCCCGTTCTTCGTTTCCACCTTCTTTGCCCTGTGCTGCAGCCTGGGGGGATGCCTGCTGGCCAGAAGCCCGCTCTTTCCCGAGACGCGCGATCCGCTCGCCTGGGCCTCCCTCTGGCTCGCGTTCTCCTGCGCCCTGCACGCCTTTCCCAGCTCCGGCGACGGGGACAGCCTCTGGCAGGACGTGGCCAGCCCCGATGTGAGCCTAGGAGCCAAGCTGTTGCTGGTGCCGGCGGTGGGGGTGATCCGGCTGGGCCAGTGGGGGACCCGTCTCTGGCTGGACGCCCTGTTCGCCCTGGCTGTCGTGGCGCTGCCGCCGGCGCTGCTGCTGGTTATCATGGGCTAGTGTTATGTATCCGATACAGATTCAGGCATAAATCCCGCCAAAAGGAGTACGTCATGTCCGAAGAAACGCCGGTATCCTGTTCCAAATGCAGCGCAGTATGGCAGAAGTGCGGCACCACCAATTGCTGGAGCAACGACCCGGCCACCGCACCGCCGCAGCCGGGCAACTGCCCTTCCGCCAGCTACGGCGACGTGGTGTCGGCGACCTTCAACGAGTACCGGGGGGAAAGCGAGGATGCCCGCATCGCCTTCGTGGCGGCCCGGGTGGAGGGGCTCTGCTACCAGCCGGTGCCAGGGAGCGATGCCGTGAATGCGCGCTGGACGCGGGTGGAGGACACCATCGCCTTTGCGAAGCTGATGGGGTACACCCGGATCGGCATCGCCACCTGCGTCGGCATGCTGGACGAGGCCGAGCGGCTCTCCGCCATCCTGCGCGCCCAGGGGCTGGAGCCGCTGAGCGTCTGTTGCAAGGCGGGGAGCATCGACAAGCTGGAACTGGGACTGGCAGAGTCCGACAAGGTCCGGCCCGGCACCTTCGAACCGGCCTGCAACCCCATCGCCCAAGCCGAGATCCTCAACCGCCAGGGGACCGACATGAACATCATTCTCGGCCTGTGCGTGGGCCACGACATGCTGTTCAACAAGCACTCCCGGGCACCGGTCACCACCCTGGTGGTCAAGGACCGGGTGACCGGCCACAACCCCGTGGCGGTGCTCTACGGGCAGAACTTTTACTACAAGCGCCTGCAGAAGCAGCCGGTGCTCAAGGGGGACGAATAGCCCCCTTGACAGGCGTAAAATCGACATTATCTTTCTGGTAGGCTGACGTTACGGCCGGCATATTCAATCAAGTTGGGGAGGAACGGATCATGGCACTCGTCAAGTACAATCCACTCAGGGAACTGCGCACCATGCAAGAGCAGATGAACCGGCTGCTGAACCTTTCCTGGAACCATGAACTGGGGGGAGAGGACATCAAGGAGGGGATCTGGCAACCGGCGGTGGACATCTACGAGACCGAAGAGTCCATCGTGATCAAGGCCGAACTTCCGGATGTGGACCAGAAGGACATCGAGGTGCGCATCGAAGACAATACCCTGATACTGAAGGGGGAACGCAAGCACGAAAGCGACGTGAAGAAGGAAAATTATCACCGCATCGAGCGGTACTTCGGCACCTTCCAGCGCAGCTTCAGCCTGCCGGCCACCATCCGGCAGGAGAACGTCAGCGCTGTCTGCGACAAGGGGGTGTTGACCATCACCCTGCCCAAGAAGGAAGAAACCAAACCGAAGCAGATCAACGTCCAGGTCAAGTAGGCGGGGATATTTTCAAGGTAATCCAAAATTTCGCTTGCACTGCACGTCATCTTTTGGTATTGATTTCAGTCTTCACGGATTGCCGTCAATTTTTGCGCTTGTAGCTCAGCTGGATAGAGCAACGGACTACGAATCCGTAGGTCGGGAGTTCGAATCTCTCCAAGCGCGCCAATACATAAAAAGGGGGTTACGAAAAATCGTAACCCCCTTTTTCATTCGCTCCCCTCTAGCCTTCTCACCACAAGTGACTCACCAGAACCATGAGCAGTGGGCCAATCACGCAACACGCGGCAAGAAGTACCAACCCGAGAACGGTAATGACGATGCCCTCCATTTGTCTTTGACGGTGGGCGATCATGACGTGTACCTCTTGCTGATAGTATACCGCTTTTCATTACCCCGCTCCAGCAGCTCCCGTACCCCCTTACGGCACAGTTCATGGTGCATGGGCAGCAACTCCTGCGCTGGTCCTGCAGGTTCGGCAATCGGCCGAGCATTACGTGGCTTCGACTCGTCAGGCCTTGAGCTTCCGGGCGATCCCGGCCACATGCGCCCCCTGGTAGCGGGCAATGGCCAACTCGTTCTCCGACGGCCGGCGGGAGCCGTCATGTCCGGCCAGGGTGGTGGCGCCATAGGGGGTGCCGCCGGTGATCTCGTTCATGTTCAGGAGCCGCTGTTCCGCATACGGCACACCGACGATGATCATCCCCTGGTGCAGCAACGTGGAGTGAAAACTGGTGATGGTGGTTTC
>DATBXI010000279.1:0-2935 GCA_036514355.1 Desulfuromonadaceae bacterium | reverse complement strand
CCAAGAACTGCCGTGACCTGTTCGGCATCCGGCTGTGGGACCAGTCCTTCAGGATCGCCTACATGATCAGGAATTCTCTCTACCTGAACATCACCAACCGCTGCTCGAACAACTGCAGCTTCTGTGCAAAGTTTGAGGACTTCACCGTCAAGGGGCACAATCTGCTGCTGGAGGGGGAGCCCTCCTTCGAGGAGGTCATGGCTGCAATCGGGGAACCCGCGGGGATCGACGAGGTGGTGTTCTGCGGCTATGGGGAACCGCTGATCCGGCTGGACCTGGTCAAGCGGGTGGCGACCGAGTTGAAGCGGCGCGGCTATGGCATTCGCATCAATACCGACGGCCAGGCCAACCTGGTTCACGGCCGCAACATCCTGCCGGAGTTGGCAGGCCTGGTGGACAGCATCTCGGTCAGCCTCAATGCGCCGGACAGCGTCACCTACGAGCAGGTCTGCAATACACCCTTCGGTGCGGCTGGGTTTGAGGCGGTGTGCGCGTTCATCCGCGAAGCAACGCAGCATATCCCCCGGGTCGCGGCCAGCGCCGTTACCGTGCAGGGCGTGGATATGGAGGCATGCCGCCGGCTGGCCGAGTCGCTGGGGGCGGAGTTCCGCGTCAGGGAGTATGCCGAGGTGGGGTAGGGGGTGTAATGGAGGCACCGCGTTAAAGGTTTTGCTTGTCCCAGCCGATACGTTTTCTAGCTCTTTTACAGGTGAGGGGAAGGGAATCATGCGGTACGATCTGAGGGCCCTTGGCCTGAAGTGATGGATACCGTTGATCCTGATCAATCCGTGCATACGAAAAAAGCCTCCTTCCCGTGGGTGCCAGTTTTGGACACTTTGCGAGAAAAAGGCCGTTTTTATATATAACTTGTTCTGTTTCAACAAGTTGGTTATTTTGGGGTGGCTAGTGGGATTCGAACCCACGTATGTACGAGTCACAGTCGTAAGTGTTGACCGCTTCACCATAGCCACCGCAAGCGAACACACTTTATATCTTGAAGGTGGTGGTCGAGTCAAGCTGATTTTTTATCGGTATTTTTTACGTAAGTTATCTCTTCACTAACGAAACAGGTTAGTATATTGTTTCAGTCAGGTTATTACCTCTTACATCGGAGTAAGTCCATGGAGATTGGCGTATCTGAAGAGGGATCTGCGGGCGGGACCACTCAGCCGGCTGGGAGGGAAGTCAAGAAGCTTGGCTACAGCCTGTTTGTCTGGATACCTGACAACAAGCTGGAGTGCCGCTGCAGTTATATTCCCCGCTCACAAGGTTCCATGATCACCCTTGATGCACTCCGGGGATACCTTGACGATGCCGGTGTCAAAGAAGGCATCGACGAGGATGCGGTCGAAAATTTTGCCATCCAGGCCGGGGCGGGAAAAGAGCTTTTCATGGCCCTCCTGGCAAGCGGCGTTGCGCCCGTTGCCGGCGCTGATGGCCAGATTAACTACAGTGTCCAGCCTACGATCTCCACCCATGACATGGTGGATGACGGCTCAACCATGGATATGCACCAGGTGCAGACCTTCCTGAACGTTGTTCCCGGTGATGAGATTGCGCGTATAACCCCCCCGGAGCCGGGCAGTGCCGGCAAAAGCATAACCGGTCAGGAGATTCCTCCCCAGCCGGGTAAGGCCGTCAACCTCAAGATGGGGAAGAATATTCGTTGTGAAGAGGATGGTGCCGTGCTGTTTGCGGATGCCGGGGGCAGGATTTGCGTGGCGTCCGGAGAGATCTCCGTCGAGGAGGAGTATGTCATATCCGGAGATGTGGATTTCCGGGTCGGTTCGATCGCATTCAACGGTTTTGTCGAGGTGCGGGGAGATGTACTGAACGATTTTAACATCAGCTCCACCAAGGGACTCCGGATCAGTGGCAATATCGGCGCCTGTGCCATTCAAAGCGACGGAGACATCTCTTTCTGCGGCATGGATGGGCAGGAGAGGGGCACCATCGTGTGCAATGGCACGATCAGGGCCAATTTCCTGCACGACTGCATCGTTACCTGTGCCGGCGACGTTATCGTTGAGGTTGAGTTGCATAACTGCATCATAAAAACGCTCGGCAGGATCATCGTCAACAGAGGGGCTGTGTCCGGGGGCACCTACATCGCCCTTGGCGGCATAGAGGCCAGGAAGATCGGCTCGCCGGCATCGGTGCGGACAAAACTCATTGCGGGCATGGACTACCGCGATGCAGAGGAGTTGGAGCGATTGTTCGCCGAGCTGGAACGGAATCAGTCACAGATCGGCATGACCCAGTCGTTGCAGGAAATCGGCGAGTTGCGGAAAACCAGAGCGGAGTTGACGGACAAGGTATTCGCCATCCGCACCAAGATCGACCCGCAGGCAAACCCGAAGATCAATGTAAAGGTGATGCTGTATGACAACGTTTTGATATCCCTCGGTGCGCTCAACGAAGAGACCAGAGAACAGAAAGACGGGCCGGTCAGCATCATCGAAAACACCGTGGAAGGGGGGCTGCGCCATCTGCCCATGACCAGTCTCGATGTCAAGGCGTCTGACATGGAGTTGGCATTCGTCAGGGAGCAGAAGGGGTAAGGGGGCGCGTGAAGTCCTACCGTAAGGAGCTTTGGTTCGAGACCAAACAGCGCCGCGAGATGCTCAACATCACCCCGAGTGTTACGGATTGTCTGCGTGAAAGCGGCGTGCGCGAGGGACTCTTGTTGTGCAATGCCATGCACATCACCGCCAGTGTCTTCATCAATGACGACGAGGCGGGCCTGCATCAGGATTTCGAGTCGTGGCTGGAAGGCTTGGCGCCGGAGAAACCGTACTCACGCTACCGCCACAACGGTTACGAGGACAATGCCGATGCCCACCTCAAACGCACCATCATGGGGCGCGAGGTGGTGGTGGCCGTCACGGACGGGACACTGGATCTGGGGCCGTGGGAGCAGATCTTTTACGGCGAG
>DATBXI010000278.1:0-9486 GCA_036514355.1 Desulfuromonadaceae bacterium | reverse complement strand
TACGCTGATCTATGTTTCCTGTTCTCCCCAGAGCCTGGCACGTGACCTCAACATACTTAAAACACTGGGGTATTCCTGTCGGGAGATTCAGCCGGTGGACATGTTTCCCCAGACGATGCACGTTGAGAATGTGGCGCGGTTGGAAAAATCCGCTATAATCGGATAAAACCGCTTGACAACCCGGCATGATTATTGATATTACTTTTCCGCTTTAGTACAGGCGCGTAGCTCAGGGGGAGAGCGCTACCTTGACACGGTAGAGGTCGGCGGTTCGAGACCGCCCGCGCCTACCATTAAAGCGGTGGTGTTGGGGCATCGATAGGTTCGATGCCTTTTCTGTTTGCATTTTTCCAAAGGATTTCCCATGGCCGACATAACCATTACACTTCCCGACGGCTCCACGCGTGAACTTGCCGCAGGGGCCACGGTTGCGGATCTGGCCGCCTCCATAGGGGCCGGACTTGCCAAGGCCGCCATTGCCGGCAGGATCAATGGTGAGCTGGTTGATGTAACGGCCGGGCTTACCGACGGTGCTCGCGTGGAGATCATTACCGAGAAGAGTGCCGAGGCGCTGGAGATCATCCGCCACTCCGCCTCCCATCTCATGGCCCAGGCGGTGAAGGAGTTGTTTCCCAAGGCCAAGGTAACCATCGGTCCGGCCATAGAAACCGGTTTCTACTATGATTTTGACATGGATGCGCCCTTTACCCCCGAGGATCTGGAGCGCATCGAGGCCAAGATGGCCGATCTGACGGCGGCTGACCTGAAGATCGAGCGTAAGGAGCTCGGCAGCGCCGATGCCGTCAAAATGTTCGCCGACATGGGTGAGAGCTACAAGGTGGAGTTGATCAACGACCTCGGCGTTGACAGCGTCTCCGTCTATACGCAGGGCGGTTTCGCCGATCTCTGCCGCGGCCCCCATCTCCCCTCTACCTCCCGTATCAAGGCATTCAAGCTGCTCTCCATTGCCGGCGCCTACTGGCGCGGCGATGAGAAGAACCGCATGCTGCAACGCATCTACGGCACGGCTTTTGCCGATAAAAAAGAACTGGAAGCCTACCTGAACCGGCTTGAGGAGGCCAAGCGCCGCGACCACCGCAAGCTGGGCAGGGAGCTGGACCTGTTCTCCTTTTCCGACGAGGTGGGCGCAGGTTTTGCCATCTGGCACCCCAAGGGGGCCATGCTGCGTACCATTCTGGAAGACTTCGAGCGCCGCGAACACCTCAAGCGCGGCTACGACATTGTCGTGGGGCCGCAGATCCTCAAGACCGAACTGTGGCAGCGCTCCGGCCATTACGAGAATTACCGCGAGAACATGTACTTCACCGAGGTGGATGAGCAGGGCTTCGGCATCAAGCCGATGAACTGCCTTGCCCACATGATGATCTACAAGTCGCACCTGCGCAGCTACCGCGACCTGCCGTTGCGCTTCTTTGAATTGGGTACGGTGCATCGCCACGAGCGGGCCGGCGTGCTGCACGGCCTCATGAGGGTGCGTTGCTTCACCCAGGACGATGCCCACATCCTCTGCACGCCGGAGCAACTGGACGGCGAGATCAAAGGGGTGCTCAGGTTCGTGGCTGACGTGATGACCATCTTCGGTTTCGAGTACGAGATGGAACTGTCAACCCGCCCCGAGAAGTCCATTGGCGATGATGCTGCCTGGGATCTGGCCACCAATGCCCTGTTGTCGGCTCTCAAGGATACGGGACGACCCTTCGAGATCAACGAGGGTGATGGCGCCTTCTACGGCCCCAAGATTGACATCAAGTTGCGCGATTGTCTTGACAGGCGGTGGCAGTGTGCTACTATCCAGTGCGATTTTACCCTGCCCGAGCGCTTTGACCTGCACTACATCGCGGCGGATGGGGAGAAGAAACGTCCGGTCATGGTGCACCGGGTCATACTCGGTTCCATCGAGCGGTTCATAGGCGTCCTCATCGAACACTTCGCCGGCAACTTCCCGTTGTGGCTCGCTCCGGTGCAGGCTATCGTGCTGACGGTGACCGATAACCAGCACGGATTTGCCCAGGATGTCCTGGCCCAGCTCAGGGGGGCCGGTGTCAGGGTTCAGGGCGACTTCCGCAACGAGAAGCTGAGCTTCAAGATCCGCGAGGCCCAGCTCCAGAAGATTCCCTACATGCTCGTCATAGGTGACAAGGAGATGGAGCAGGGAACGGTGACGCCGCGCTATCGCGACGGCAAGAACCTCGACCCCATGAAACCGGCCGAGTTTGTGGAATTTGTCGAACAGGAACGCAAAAACTTCAGATAGCGTGTGATCGAGGCGACGGCCGTATGCGGCCGTCCCGTCCAGGAGGTGCAGTCATAGCAAAACCGACCGTGAACATCAACACTGCCATCAGGGCCATGGAAGTCCGTGTCATCAGCGCCGAAGGAGAGGCGCTGGGCGTGATCCCCACCTCTAAAGCCCTTGAACTGGCTGAGCAGCAGCAGCTTGACCTTGTGGAAGTCTCACCGACCGCGGTACCGCCGGTTTGCCGGATCATGGATTACGGCAAGTTCAAGTACCAGCAGAGCAAGAAACTACAGGAAGCCAAGAAGAAGCAGGTGCATGTTGAGGTCAAGGAGATCAAGCTCCGCCCCAAGACCGATGATCATGACCTGATGTTCAAGGTCAAGCATGTCAGGCGGTTCCTGGAAGAGGGGAATAAGGCCAAGGTGACCCTGGTGTTCCGGGGGAGGGAGATTACCCATATGGATATCGGCAGGGCAGTGATCGAGCGCTTTGCCGCCGAGCTGGCGGATATCGCCGTGGTCGAGTCCCATCCCCGCGTAGACGGCCGCAACATGTTCATGATTGTCGCACCCAAGGTGAAAAAATAGCCGCTACGTTGAACCCATAGAGACCATTTACCAACGAAGGAGAAGAAACCATGCCGAAAATCAAGACCAATCGCGGCGCCGCCAAGCGCTTCAAAAAATCCGGCACCGGCCGCATCAAGCGCAGCAACGCCTTTACCAGTCACATCCTCACCAGCAAGACCCGCAAGCGCAAGCGCAACCTGCGCAATGGCTCGATGGTGGCTGATGTGGATCAGAAAAATATTGCCAAACTCATCCCGTACAAATAAACGGGCAAATGCCAAGAACCGTGAGGATTGTCTCCCCTTGCGGATCGGGCGAAATTCATGACGAAGGAGTAGTATCATGGCACGTGTAAAAAGAGGTTTTAAAGCGAGACGCCGGCGCAACAAGGTTCTGAAACTTGCCAAGGGATACCGCGGCGCACGGAGCAAATTGTTCCGCAGCGCGACTGAAGCGGTTGACCGGGCGCTCAATTACGCCTTCCGCGACCGCCGCGTCAAAAAGCGCGACTTCCGCAGCCTGTGGATCACCCGCATCAATGCGGCGTCTCGGCTGAACGGACTGTCCTACAGCAAATTCATCTTCGGCCTCAAAAAAGCCAATGTGGAGATCGACCGCAAGGTCCTGGCGGATATTGCCGTTTCGGACCCCAAGGGTTTTACGGAGATTGCGGGCCTGGCCAAAGCCAACATCTGATGTGAACAGCTTGTATATCAACTACAGGGGGAATGGGATGAAACAATCCCATTCCCTTTTTTTAAGGTAAACGCCATGCGGGAACAGCTTGAACGATTGAAACAAGAGGCGCTGCGGGCTATCAATGGGGCATTCGGCGAAGATGCGCTCCAGGAGGTGCGGGTCAGGTTTCTCGGCCGCAAGGGGGAGCTGACGGCGCTGATGAAGGGGTTGGGGGCGCTGTCGGCCGAGGAGCGGCCGGCAGTTGGGCAACTGGTAAACTCCGTCCGTGACGAGATTGAAACCAGCCTTGAAGCGGCCCAGCAGACCGCGCGCGAAGGGGCCATTGCCGAGCGGCTCCAGTCGGAACGGATCGACGTCACCCTGCCGGGACGGCGGTCGGCCATCGGCGGCAAGCACCCGATCACTTTGGTGGTGGAGGAGGTCTGCGACATCTTTGCCGGTCTTGGGTTCAGCGTTGCCGAGGGACCGGAGATCGAGCACGACTGGTATAATTTCGAGGCCCTCAACTTCCCGCCCGAACATCCCGCCCGGGACATGCAGGACACCTTCTTTGTGGAAAACAACCTGCTGCTGCGCACCCACACCTCGCCGGTTCAGGTCCGTACCATGCTCAAACAGAAGCCGCCGGTGCGCATCATCGCTCCCGGTACGGTCTACCGCTGCGATTCCGATGCCACCCATTCTCCCATGTTTCACCAGATCGAAGGCCTGATGGTGGACAAAGGAGTTACCTTCGGCGACCTGAAGGGGATCCTGACCGTATTCACCAACCAGCTCTTCGGCCAGAAGACCGGGGTACGCCTGCGTCCCAGCTTCTTCCCCTTCACCGAGCCGTCCGCCGAGGTGGACATCGCCTGCGTCATCTGCAGCGGCAAGGGGTGCCGGGTCTGCAAGAACAGCGGCTGGCTGGAGATCCTGGGGGCCGGCATGGTGGACCCCGAGGTCTATCGCCATGTGAACTACGATGCCGAGGCGATCTCCGGCTTTGCCTTTGGCATGGGAATCGAGCGGATCGCCATGCTGAAGTACGGCATCAGCGACATGCGGCTCCTGTTCGAGAACGACGTCCGCTTTTTACGGCAATTCTGAAGAAAACCTTCAATCTGCCACAGAGACACGGAGACACAGAGGTTCACAGAGAAATCAACGTCAAGATTTGTTGTTTGTTTGACATACTCCTGATTTTCTCCGTGTCTCTGTGTCTCTGTGGCAAAAAATGTAAAGTTGGTGTCCCGATATGAAAGTTACCTACAACTGGCTCAAGGAATTCGTTGATTTCGACCTCACCCCGCAACAGCTGGCTGACCTGCTGACCATGCTCGGCCTTGAAGTGGAGGGGATGGAGACGCTGGGCGCCGGGATGGACGACGTGGTCGTGGCGGTCGTGGAGGAGAAACGCCAGCACCCCAATGCGGACAAGCTCTCCCTCTGCCGGGTGAACGACGGCACTCAGGTGCTGGACGTGGTGTGCGGCGCCCAGAATTTCCAGGCCGGCGACACGGTGGCCCTGGCCCGGATCGGAGCCGTGCTGCCGGGCGATTTCCGGATCAAGCGCTCCAAGATCCGGGGCGAGGAATCCTGCGGCATGCTCTGCTCCGAGAAGGAGCTGGGGCTGGCTGAGGAGAGCGCGGGCATCATGCGCCTGTCTGAAGGGTTGAAGCTCGGCCAGCCGGTCTTTGAAGCCCTGGGACTCAAGGATACGCTGTTCGAGATCGGTCTAACCCCCAATCGCGCCGATTGCCTGAGTGCCGCGGGTATTGCCCGTGAGATCGCCGCCAAGCTGGGGACCACGGTCCGTTATGCGGATGCCGTGATCGCTGAGGGAAATCAGGCGGCAACGGACGTGATTTCGGTTACCATCCAGGATAGCGACCTCTGTCCGCGTTACGCGGCCCGGTACATCTCGGGCTGCCGCATCGCCCCGTCGCCGGAGTGGCTCGTGAAGCGCCTCAATGCCATCGGCGTCCGTTCCATCAACAACGTGGTCGATGTCACCAACCTGGTGATGATGGAACTGGGGCATCCGTTGCACGCCTTTGACTGCGACCAATTGGCAGGCAGGCGCATAGTCGTGTGCCGGGCCGCCGAGGGCGAGCAGTTCACCACCCTGGACAGCCAGCAGCGCACCCTCACGGCCGATGACCTGGTGATCTGCGACGCGGAGCGGCCGGTGGCCCTGGCAGGGATCATGGGGGGCGAAAATTCCGAGATCGCCGACACGACGACCGCTATTCTGCTGGAAAGCGCCTGGTTCAGGCCTGCTGCGATCCGCAAGACCAGCAAGCGGCTCGGCCTGCATACCGAATCATCCCACCGTTTCGAGCGGGGTGCCGACATCGGCGGCGTTATCCGTGCCTTGAACCGGGCCGCGGCTCTTATCGCCCAACTGGCGGGCGGCAGCGTGGCCCTGGGGGTTGTGGATGCTTATCCCGGTGCAGGAGAGCCGGCGTCGATCCCCCTGCGGCCGGAACGGGCCAACCAACTGATCGGGATCGACCTGTCCAAGACGGAGATCGGCGACATCCTCTCCCGCCTGGAATGCTCCGTACAGGAACAGTCTGATGGGTCGTTACGGGTGACCCCGCCGTCATACCGCGTGGACATCGAGCGGGAGGTGGACCTGATCGAGGAGATTGCGCGCCTGAACGGGTTTGACAAGATCCCCGCCACCATGCCGCTGGCACGGGTCGCCTCTGACCGCCCATCCACGCACCAGCGCCTGCAACGGGTAGTCAGGGACATCCTCGTGGCCCATGGTATGAACGAGGTCATAAATTTCAGTTTTACCGCGCCGGACGCGGCCGATAAGTTGTTGCTGGCGGCTGACGATCTCCGCCGCACCGCCATCCGCCTTGCCAATCCGCTGATCGAAGAGCAGTCGGTCATGCGCACCAGCCTCCTGCCGGGCCTGCTGGAAACGGTGGCCCGCAACGTCAATTTCCGTTCACTGGACCTGAAGTTGTTCGAGATGAGGCGGATTTACCTCCCCACAGGAGCGGGGGAAATGCCCCACGAGCCGATCTGCATTGCCGGTGCGTTGACCGGTTCCCGCGAGCGGGAAGGGTGGAGCAGCACCCGTGGCGCAGTTGACTTCTACGATGCCAAGGGCATTGTCGAGAACCTCTTGGAAATCCTGAACATCAGCGGCGTGAAATGGGTGGCTGACAGTCCGGAATCCTACTACCATCCCGGCAAGTCGTGCAGTATCGTGGTCGGCAGGGAGCGCGTCGGTTCGGTGGGGGAAATTCACCCCACGGTCCAGGTGTGTTTCGGACTGGAACGGCCGGTCTACTGTTTTGAACTGGATTTCGAGAAGATTGTGTCGCTGGTCCGGCAGAAGCGCTCAGTAACTGCGCCGTCACGCTTCCCGGACAGCACCAGGGACGTCGCCATGCTGGCGCCCGATGAGCTGCCGGCAGAGAAGATTATCGAGTGTGTGCGTAGCATCAAGGCGCAGGAGATCGAGCAGGTGGATATCTTCGACCTCTACCGTGGAGCCGGTATTTCCGAGGGTTTCAGGAGCATCGCCGTCCGCGTCCGGTACCGCTCGTACGAGCGGACGCTCACGGATGAGGAGATCGGCGCGCTGCACGGCAAAGTTGTCGAAAGCCTGGTAAGCAAGGTAAAAGTGGCCATAAGATAAAAACCTGTTGCGTATCCAGTTCCCCTGTGATATATAAATCACCCTTTTATTACAATGACATTGACGCAAATTGAGGTTGTCATGACCAAAGCCGATATCGTTGAACGCATCCATCAGAAAATTGGTTTCTCAAAAAAAGAATCAGCCGAAATGGTCGAGACGGTCTTCAGTCTTATCAAGAATACGCTGGAAACGGGTGAGAAGATAAAAATTGCCGGTTTTGGCAACTTTGTCGTTAAACAGAAGGCCGACCGCCGGGGGCGCAATCCCCAGACGGGCGAGACCATAACCATTGCCGCTCGGCGCATCCTGACGTTCAAGCCGAGCCAGGTGCTGAAAAACGCCATCAACGCGGAAACAAAATAAGCTGTTCCATTGCCGATGAGCATCAGCGTCGACTTCCCCGACAAACTGTACTACAAAATCGGCGAGGTTGCCCAATTGGCCGACCTCAAGACATCGGTACTCCGTTTCTGGGAAACGGAGTTTGAGTTTCTGAGTCCCGTTAAAAGTCCCACGGGGCAGCGGCTGTACACGAAGCAGGATGTGGAGTTGATACTGGAGATTAAACGTCTCCTGTATTCCGAGAAATTCACGCTGGAAGGCGTGAGGAAACGATACTCCCCGCGGGGCAGACCACTCGCCTCCATTTTCCCGGGTGGTGCGGCGAGCGATCATCTGGGGTTGTTGCGGGAAATCAGGAATGAGTTGCAGGCATTACGATGCCAACTGTAGTTTAGCGGTGCGTAGCGCAGCCTGGTAGCGCACTAGACTGGGGGTCTAGTGGTCGCTGGTTCGAATCCAGTCGCACCGACCATAAAAACAGCCACCTACATTCATTTGTAGGTGGCTGTTTCATTTTCAGGACTCGCCGATTATTTCATATTATTAAATACACATTCTTGCGAAAATAATATATATGCCGGTATGTTTAAATCTGGAAAGGACATTCCATGCTGCTTTCGATTCATCCGGAACATCCCCAGCCCCGGCACATCAGCCGCGTTGTCCAGTGTCTGCAGGATGGAGGCATTATCGCCTATCCCACCGATACCACCTACGGCATCGGCTGCTCCATCTTCAACAAGAAGGGGATTGAGCGGATCTACCTGCTGAAGCAGCGGGAACGGAAGAAGCCATTCTCGTTCATCTGTTCCAGTCTGTCCGAGGTGTCACGGTATGCACAAGTGGGCAATGGCGCATTCAAGATTCTCAAACGGTATCTGCCGGGACCCTATACATTCGTGTTGGAGGCGACCCGTGAGGTGCCTGACCTGTTGCTGACCCGTCAGAAGACCGTGGGCATTCGCATCCCGGATAATCGCATATGTCTTGAGATCGTACAGATGTTGGGTAACCCCGTGATCACCACGAGCGCCAATCTCACAGGTGAAGAGCCGGTGGGCGATCCTGACCTGATAGATATGACGTTCGGCGCACAGCTCGACCTTGTGGTGGATGGTGGTATGCTTACAACCGACGTCAGCTCCGTGGTGAGCCTGGTCGGCGACCAGCTCGAGATTTTGCGTGTTGGCATAGGAGACGTGTCATGGTGTTCCTGAAGTATGGCTGCGGAGGGTACGGCAATGCGTAAGCGCACCATACGGGGGGGCATGCGTCTGATGCTGGCGGCCCTGCTGCTGATTATCCTGACCAGTTTTTTTCACGGCCTGGTGGCTGATGTATTGTCACTTTCCGTGGCTGCTGAGGAGCGCTTCTACAACCTGGGCATTTTGGGAGCCGCGGCGTTGGGCGGTTACGGCGTCATACTGACCGTCTTTGGTTTCGTGCTTCCTGCGGATCTGTATGATGTCAGGATCCGTTTACTGCCGTTGTTCTTCATGATCGTGGGGGCAATGATGCTTTTTTTCTATCTTTTCGTGTCGTCATTCAACGCACCGGTCAAGGAAGAGCGTTTGCGACCGGGAGAGACCATTACCATCTGAGCCGGCAACGGAATTGTATATAAAATTGGTATAAATACTCTGAATCAACTTGACTTGTTTGCTAGTGAAATGTACCGTTATGTCGACACGAACATTACATAGTGCCAGGAGGAAATCATGGAAACCAAACAGCCCTCAATAGAAACACTTCTGCTCCATGCGGGGCAGACCCCTGATCCGTCAAGCCTTTCCCGTGCCGTGCCCATCTATCAGACAACCTCCTATGTGTTCAAAAGCTCGGAACATGCCGCCAATCTGTTCGGGCTCAAGGAGTTCGGCAATTTATACACCCGTCTCATGAATCCGACCACTGATGTGCTTGAGCAACGACTGGCCGCGCTGGATGGCGGGGTGGGAGCCCTGGCCGTT
>DATBXI010000277.1:0-6876 GCA_036514355.1 Desulfuromonadaceae bacterium | reverse complement strand
AAATCCGCGCCAAAGTTGAGCAGGTAGCGGGTCTCGGCCAGGTCGTACCCCTCCAGTTGCTTCAGCAATTCACCTGCCTGCAAGCCGCCGCCCGCCAGGGCCGCCGTGTCGAACAGGGCCTCGGCAAGGATCAGCCGGGCCATGCCCAGGGCCAGCGTCCCCTCGCTCCCCGGCCGGGCCGGCAGCCAGCGATCAGCCGAAGCGGCGGTCAGGGACATGCGCCCCCCGCAGTAGGTGAAATGGCCGCGGACCGTGTCCCTGCCCTGGCGCATCCGGCCGAAGGCATAGCCGTACTGCACCGGTGACAGGTGGTGTTCCACGAAATCCGCGCCAAAGTTGAGCAGGTAGCGGGTCTCGGCCAGGTCGTAGAACGGAAGGCTCCCCTGGCCGAAGCTCCGACGGTTGGCCGCTCTCAGCCAGTCGGTGCCCAGCAGGTCGAAGGAGAGGTGATGGGGCGAGCCGAAAGCGCCCATGAACGCGGTGGCCAGCTCTGCCAGGGTGCCGGCTAGCGGCGGCGTCACAAGGGCCAGGCGGTCGCCGGCCTGTTCCTGCTTGAGGGTCCGGAGTTGGCCGGTTAGCAGCCCTAGCCCCTCCTCCCAGGAGATTTTCCGGAATTCTCCCGAGCCGCGGGGGCCGGTGCGCCTGAGCGGCTGCCCAATCCGGTCGGGGTGGTACAGCTCCTGGAGGACGGCCTGGCCGCGGGCGCACAGCTTCCCCCTGTTGACCGGATGCAGGGGGTTTCCCTCGATCTTCTTGGCCCGTCCCTCGGACACCCTGACGAGGATGCCGCAGCCGGCCGGACAGAAGCGGCAGGCGCTGGCATACCAGGTGGCCACGCCCGGGGTCACCCCTTCGTCGGGCGGTACCAGGAAGGGGATCAGTTTTTCGTTCTTGGACTGGCACCCCGCCAGGAACGCGCCGACTGCGCTCATGCCGCTGAGTTGGAGAAAGGTTCTGCGTTTCATTCCTACTCCGCTTGAGACTGCGTAGATTACGTTCCTCCCCCTTCAAGGGGGAGGTGAGGAGGTGGATGGGGGCGTGTAGCATCTGATTTACCCCATCCCCACCTCAGCCCTCCCCTTGAAGGGGAGGGTGGTTCTCACGACGAGAGATGAGCGCTGCTCCGTTTCTTCATATATGACACGTCCAGCAGTCGATGCTGGCCTTGTGCGTCCGATGACACTCCAGACACCACCCCATCTTGAGGCTGGCCGTCCGGGTTACCCGTTCCATGGTCGCCACCTCCCCGTGGCAGGTGCTGCAAGGAAGATTGGCGCGGATGTGCATCATGTGCGGGAAATAGACGAAGTCGGGGACGCTGTGGACCCTGACCCAGGGGATCGGCTCCCGCCTGTCCCAGTATCCTGTCAGCTTTTTTATTTCAGGGGCGTCAGGGGCGATGAACTGGTGGCAAGCGCGGCAGTCCGCCACCGCCGGAATGCCGGCAACCGGCGAGCGCGGGGCGGAGCGGTGGCAGAACAGGCACGGGATGGCGTTCGTGCCGGCGTGCCGCTTGTGGCTGAAGGCGATGGGCTGGACCGGCGCTCGCTCCCGCAGATCCAGGGGCAGGATGTATATCAGCCCCAGACCGGCGCACACGACGCCCACCACACTGATCAGCCCCGCGATAAGCAACGATCGTTTCATGGTTGTCCCACATGGAAGAGACCGAAAAAGAGGCCGGGATAGCGCCTCATTTAGCTGTGATTTATAATAGCAGGCGTTTGGGGGCTGTCAAAACGGCTGCCCGACGGGCAATGGATGGAGTGCGGCAACGACGGGAACGCCTCAGTAGTCGATGCCGGGCTGCGGTTCGATGTCGCGGTGGAATGCATGCTTGACCTCGTGGATTTCGCTGACCGTGTCGGCCAGTTCGATCACCTGCGGGTGGGCGTCGCGGCCGGTGAGGATCAGGTGCATGGGAGGCGGCTTGTTATGGAGCATGCTCACCACCTGCTCCAGGTCGAGCAACCTCAGCTTGAGGGCATTATTGATCTCGTCCAGGATCAGGATATGGAAGCCGCCCGACTCCATCTTTGTCCGGGCGAGCTTGATGGCCTCCTGGGCATTGGCCCGGTGCTCGGCCCATGGATAGGGATTGCCTCTGATGCCGCAGAATCCCTTACCCGTGGCATGCAACTCTATGTCGCAGTTCATCCGTTTGATGCCGTCCCATTCGCCGGCATACAAATCACCCTTCATGAACTGGATGATGCAGACCTTCATGCCGTGGCCGCAAGCACGCACGGCCATCCCCAGCGCCGATGTGGTCTTACCCTTCCCGTGACCCGTGATGACCACCACCAGCCCACGGGGTCGGGCGGGTTCGAGCCGTTCTATCTTCTCATCTCCCGTGCCCTGTCCGGCCATGCATGCGTTACCTCCCCCCTCTCCCTCCAAAACCGCCGCCTGAATAATGCATGCCCCCGCCGCCCCCGGAGCTTCTGTATGACGAACCGCTGCTGCTGTGGCTTCCACTCCACGACGCGCCACTGCTCGTGCCGCTCCTCACGGCAGGCGCCATGACCGTGGAACTTCTCTGGAATTCACCCACACTTCTGTTCGCCACGGGACGGGCGTGATAGCCGTACCCCGGCTGGTAGCCGGAAGATGCGCCGCCTCTTCTCATGGTCGGACCCACCGGATGGACAACCGTGCCGTTGTGGGGAGCCACCGTCCGACCGGAGGGGTTAGCGATCTCTCTGGTTACCCCTGTCCGCGTCATCACGTTGCTCAACCCTACGGTTCTTCCGCTCATCCTGGCAACGGGGTCCACACGGTGAACGCCGTGACTTCTCCCATCCCAGAAGTGATTTGAGACAAACGTATTGTCATGATGACCATGGTGATGGCCGTGGGTATGGAAATCATGCAGGATGAAGTATCCGGAGAACCAGAAACCGTTGCACCAGAAGGGGAAGGGAACCCATCCGTACAGGTAGTAGTAAGCGGGCGGCGGGGCGTAATAGGTGACCACCGGCGGGCCGGCGCCGTAGTAATATTCAGTTACTTCCGTGGTGCTTGGGTACTCCGCCGTCGTCGGGAGCTGCGGGATGGTGGTGTCACCCCCGGAGGGGGCCTTCACCAGCAAACCCGCCTGCGCCATGGTATCGTTCAGCCTCTGGACCGCCGCATCCGGCGCCAGGGGAATCTTCTTGGCATCCGCGGCGGCGCGCACGGCTGCGGACAACTCGGCAAGGATATCCGGGGTTACGGGGTAATCGGCCATCCAGCCGTTTTTCGGCATGATGCCGACCTCTGACAGTCGATTCTCCGCCTCGGCCTCGCTTTGCGACGTCCCCATGGACAGGGCCGCCGTCAGCTGTACGGCCAAATCACCTTCACGTATCAGCGGTTGTTCTATTGACGGCGGAGCAGCCGCCATCTCTTCCGCCCGGGCATGGGTCATCCCCGGCACCACCACCAGCAGCGCGCTTGCCGCGCCTACGCAGACTCTTCGTATCAGACGTTTCATCGTTTCTCACTTCCCGCTCCCTCCTGAAATGAGAACCAGGCAGGCATGAGCGCCCGCCTCACGGCACTCTCTACCCCTCACCTCTCTTTTCATAATACTCCGAATTCATCGTATTTTACATATGTTACCCTGTATCCGGGCAAAGAGCGGGCGCCGTGCCAGCCCGGGAAATCGCTGCGGGGTTACCGTCACCCGCCTGTCAACTTTTTGCGTCAGACTTTTTTACACCCGCGATCGCCTCTACGGCACCTCTCACACGTAACATGCCGATACTGTTGAATAAATTAAATACTCTCCTTAGGGCACGGATGCTGCTTAGTCACCCCAGGCAGCCGGACGTGCAGCCATGACACGATCCCCATGCGCGCCGAGCAGGCGCAGATCAAATAAAAAGGAGAAACCCTATGTCAACCGTAATGACGACCATTACCGAATGCGATGTAACCGATTGCGCCTACAACAAGCACAACTCATGTCATACCCTGGCGATTACGGTCGGCGGGCCCGAGGAGTGTCCCCACTGCGACACCTATGTGGTCGGCTCCCACAGCGGAGGCATCCCGGACACAAGGGGCGGAGTGGGTGCCTGCAAGGTAGCCCATTGCGCGCACAACGCCGCACTGGAATGCTCTGCCGGCAGGATAACGGTGGGATGGCACATGAACCATCCCGACTGCAAGACCTTCCACGCCCGATAGCTGCACGGGCCGGCAAAAACCAAATTCAGTTACGCTCATGCACGAGGGGGGCACGATGGCAAAACCGTATGTTGACCAGGATGTGTGCATCGGTTGCGAAGTCTGCGTAAATACGGTTCCCGAGGTATTCAGGATGACCGAAAACGCGGTGGCCGAGGTCTACGATCCGGAGGGTGCGGAAACGGAGGCGATCCAGGAGGCCATGGATCTTTGCCCGGTTAATTGCATCCACTGGAGCTAGCCCTCGGACGGCGCAGGACAAAAGCGATGCTTACCGATGACATCAAACGCTTCATCGAAACCATTCCGTTGGCATTCGTGGCATCGGCCGACACCGCAGGGCATCCCCATCTGGCGCTCGGAAACGATATCAGGGCGCTGGACGGGGATCACCTGCTGTTCGAAAACTGGTTCTGCCAGACCACCCTGCGCAATGTCGGCCTGAATCCGCGGGTTGCGGTAGCAGTCATGTCCCGGGACATGGCAACCGGTTACCAGTTCATCGGCAACGTGGCCCATGGATTCGATGCCGCCATCCTGAACGGCTATGCGCCGGAACAGGAGCCGCCGGGCGAACCGCAGACCCTGACCCGCCTCGTTGTTCGGGTGGAGGTGATTCTGGCGTTTTGCAGCGGCATCCATACGGACCTCGTCCTTGGCGGCAGCAGCCGCATCGAACCGTGAGAGGCGATTTCCCTCGCAGCCGGAACCCTCTGTCCGTCCCCCACCCGTGACCGCCCCAAAAAGGTCCGGCCTTTTCCTCACCCTAAGGTAACCCTTTGAAAAAAAGCGTTCACCCGTGCGCAACTCCGTGGTAGATTGCATATCCTGCGCAAACGACTAACGCTGTCAAAGGAGAGGAAATGGCTCTCAATCCGACAATAGTAGAACAACTCGGGACATCGGAAGAAGTGTTGACCAAACTTCTCATCAACGATGTCAACGAGGTTTTCTGCACCATGGTTGGGATGGAAGACCTGCTGCATATCCCCCAGGTGATCGATCCGGTCAGCCACTTCGACAACTGCGTCACCGCCATGGTCGGCATGGCAGGGGCGTACAACGGCATGGTGAGCCTGCATGCGCCCCATAAACTGGCCCTGATCTTTACGTCCCAGATGCTGGGCATGGAGGTGACGGAGATCAATGCCGACGTCCACGACGCCCTCGGGGAGATCGCCAACATGATCGCCGGCTCGTTCAAGCACCACTTCTCAAACGACGGCTGCGACGTGAAGCTTTCCACCCCCTCGGTGCTGAACGGCAAGGAGTACGTGATATCCGCCGGCAACCCTGCTGACACCCTCACGCTGCTCTTCGATGTTGACAACGAATGGTTCATTGTCAGCGTTATCCTGGAGATAGAGTAATTTCCCATGCTGACCCTGGTGATCGTCGCAAAAAGCGAGGATGCGCTCACGAAAATCACGGCGGCTGTCCAGGCGGATGGCGTGAACACGGTTACGTCGCGTTCCCTGGCTGAGCTTCCGGCGATCCTCAAGGAGATTCCCATCAGCGGGCTGCTGCTCGATCTCGTTACCTCCGCAAAGTCAACGGCGCAGGAAAAGCTGGACACGAACGATCTGCTGCAACTGTATCCCCACGCAAAGGTCAAGGTCGTCGGAAGCGAGGTGAGAATCCTCGGCGACAGCAGATCGCTGGAGCAGTTCATCGAGGATTGCCGCTCATTCACACCGAGGATCGTCCGCAGGAGCAAACGACTTCCCCAGTACATAGGCGCCTTCCTTTCGGGCGACGGCGAGTTCTCCACCCCTGAGAAAGCCGTGACGTTCAATGTCTCGGATGAAGGATGCTTTGTGTACAGCGCCGGCGACTGGAAGGTCGGAGACCCTGTCTGGCTGCGCTTCATTGAAAACGAGTGCGTCGTGCGCGGGAGCGTGTGCTGGCTGCAGCCGTGGGGCAACAACAAAAAGCTGCCCGGAGTCGGGATCAAATTCGATTTTGATCCGTAAAATTCTGCTTGACTTGCCCATTTCATTTCATTATAGTTCACAACTCATTTAAAAAATGATGCAGATGGAGACGCATATGTACGCAGTTATCAAGACGGGCGGCAAACAATACAAAGTTGCCGAAGGCGAGTTCCTCAAGGTGGAAAAGCTTGAGGGTGAAGTGGGCGACAGCATAGAGTTCGCCGAGGTGCTGATGGTTGGCGGAGAAAAGACCGTGGTGGGTGCACCGCTCGTGTCGGGCGCACTGGTCACGGCCAAGATCGCTGCCCAGGGCAAGGACAAGAAGATCCTGGTGTTCAAGTCCAAGCGCCGCAAAGACTCCCGCAAACTGCGTGGGCACCGTCAGCACAGGACTGTTCTCAAGATCGAGAAGATCAGCGCGTAATCTAAATTTTTCCGAGGAGACAAGGAAATGGCACATAAGAAAGGTGTAGGCAGTTCACGTAACGGCAGGGATTCGGATGGTCAGCGGCTTGGCTGCAAGAAATTCGGCGGCGAGAACGTCAAGGCCGGCAACATCATCTTCCGTCAGCACGGCACGCAGATCCATCCCGGCAACAACGTCGGTTGCGGCAAGGATTACACCCTGTTCGCCCTGATCGACGGTATCGTCAAGTTCGAGCGCATGGGCAGGGATCGCAAGAAGGTCTCAGTGTACCCCAACTGATTTTTCGCTGAAACCCCGTATCAAAACGGCCCGGAAGCCAAGCTTCCGGGCCGTTTTTTATTT
>DATBXI010000276.1:0-16558 GCA_036514355.1 Desulfuromonadaceae bacterium | reverse complement strand
CAAGGCCATGCCTTTTGCCCGTCATTGCGTCAAATGCAAGGCCGACCTGGAAAAACTTCAGGCCCAGACCCGGCGCTTCGAGGAGGAACGGGCCTACCGGGAAATCCCCCTCGGCAGCGAGGAAGAAGAAGCCTGACGTTCAACGAATATGCCGCTTTTTCGCCAGCAGCGAGGCGACCCTCAGCAGGGCGCCCCGCCGCTGCTCCATGGCATCATGGGGACAGAGCTCGCGGCAACACCAGCACCGGATACAGCGCCCTCGGTCAACCGCCAGGGCGCTGTTCCGTATGGTTATGGCCTTCGGCGGGCAAGCGTCCCGGCACACACCGCACAGGACACAGTTTTCACCGGCGGCAGGCCAGGGGGTAAGGTGGTTGCGCAGCCCCTCCTTCAGGAAACGGGGTAGGCCGAACTGCACATCCAGCCCCGCAGGAAGCCTGAAGGGGCGATGCCCGAACGCCTCCAGAGGAGCGCCCAGCAGCTCCACATCCTCCCAGCGACTCCCCGGCAATTCCATCCTTCTCGCCTCCCGTTCCACGGGCAACAGATCTGCGGAAATACCGGCCAACCGGGCCGCAACCATATCCACCGCCACCGGGTTGTCGCCGGCCAGCACTGCTCCCACTGACACGGGATCGCCGTTACCCGGCCCGTTCCCCTCCATGCCCCATACAGCGTCCACGATATGCAGCACCGGTTTTTTCAGCAGGTATATCTCCAGGAGCAACCGGGCAAACAGTTCCCGCGATGTCCCCGCCTTGAGGTGCCAGGCCGGCTTTTCCGCACCGACCACGGCGCCGAAAAGGTTTTTCACGGCACAGGTCATGGTCATCATCTCGTGGGTCTTCAGCTTGGGCAGGTTGATGATCTTGTCCGCCTCCCAGTAGGCCCGGGCAACAGCGATCCGCCGGAATGTACCCGCTCCCCGCACTTCAACGGTATCGTCAAAAGGCGCCAGCCTGGCACCGCTTTCCCGCGCAGCCAGCCAGATGCCGCTCCGTTCGGCCACTCGCCGGAATCCTCCCAGGCCGGGACTGTCGCCAATGATCGCCTCGCCCCCTGCCTCCCTCACCAGATCCGCCACCACCCGCACCAGGGCCGGATGGGTCGTAACCGCCGCCTCAGGCAGCTTGGCCGCCAGCATGTTCGGCTTGAGCAACACCCGGTCGCCCGGCTCCACAAACCTCTCCATCCCGCCCAGCGGCCTCAGGAGCGACACCACGGCAGACCGCAGCAGCGGGTCGTCATACGTCGTGCACTGCCCAATGGAAACCAGCTCTTTCACTATGACCTCACATTCTGTAAAAACCAGGCATGCTCTCTTGATCCATCCCCTGTCACGCGGCCCGGCACATGGCTGATTCCGACAGCGTACGTGTCCAAAGGAAATGTTGTCAACTCAAAATGGTACAAAATAACTATTGACTCGCCGTGAATTATGATGTAAATAAACTATTCTCTTTGAGCCGCTAGCTCAGTCGGTAGAGCACCTGACTTTTAATCAGGTGGTCGTTGGTTCGACCCCAACGCGGCTCACCAAAAAATCAGAGAGTTATGGCAACAGCCATGACTCTCTTTTTTTATTTCATGGCCATATAACTTGGCCGGCAAAACTGCCGAACCCTCATCGGCACGCCTTGGTTTTCGCTTTCTCGACCCCGCGCGACTACTCTTGCTCTCCGCCGTGCCGTGCTCCACAATGGCTGCACTCAGCGGCCAGAATGCTTCAAAAGGAAAAACGAGTGTTGCAAAAAAAATATTGACTCACCGGAAATTTTACTGTATTTAGTTAGGTCTATCGTGTGCATATGGGCCATGTGTTGCCACAGCAACACGGCACGATAGAGTTAAAAAACGTCCCCTTCGTCTAGCCCGGCCCAGGACACCGCCCTTTCACGGCGGCGACACCGGTTCAAATCCGGTAGGGGACGCCAAACTTATCGAATCTGAGTATCCGCCGGGTACTCAGATTTTTTTTGCCCGCGCCTTGAACACGCGGACAGGGAAAGGCCCCCTACGCGCACGCCTCCGCCCATCCGCCGAGGAGGGCTCTCCCGGGGATAACCATGGCGATTGAGATCAGGGAGTCGGACATCAGGGTGGAGTTTTACCGCGCCTCGGGCCCCGGAGGGCAACACCGGAACACCACCGACTCGGCGGTACGCATCCGCCATTTGCCAACCGGCATTGTGGCGCAGGCCTCCGAGAGCCGTTCGCAGACCCAAAATCGAGAATCCGCCATGAATCGCCTGCGGCTGGCGCTGGAGAAACGTGAACGAAAGATCAAAAAGCGGATCGCCACCGGCGTGCCGCGTAGCGCAAAGGAAAAACGTTTGACCGAGAAACGCATCGTAGCCCAGAAGAAGAGACTGCGGACAACCATGGAGTAAGTGCTGTGCCGTTCCAGACCCGGCGGCAGCTGCCGGCAAGCACAGCCACTTTACCTGTCGAATCGCCCCCCACAATCTCGCTCATCGCCCCGAATTTTCTCCACTGCATGGCCGATCACCGGCCAGACCGCTTCCAGATTTTCCAGCGCCCCTTTCGGGCTGCCGGGGAGGTTGACGATCAACGTCCGTCCCCGGATACCGGCCATGGCCCGTGACAACGGCGCCATGACGGTCTTTTCCAGGCTTTTGAGGCGCATCAGCTCCCCGAGGCCGGGAACCACGCGCTCTACCACCCGTTGGGTCGCCTCGGGAGTCGCGTCCCGGGGCGAAACCCCTGTGCCACCCGTGGTCAGAATCAGGTCGGCACTATCGGCATCGGCCCACTCGGTGAGCACCTCTACGATGCGGTCAAAGTCATCGGGGATGACCAGTGCATTCACCGTGTGCACCCCTTTATCCGCCAGCCAGGCGGACAGGGCCGGCCCGCTCTCGTCGATGCGCTCACCGCGTGCACCCTTGTCGCTCAGGGTAAGGATAGCCACTCTCATGCCCCCTCCTCCCGGCGGTACACGCCGCTCTTGCCGCCTTCCTTGTACAGCAGCTTGATCTCACCGATGGCTATGGACTTGTCACTCCCCTTGCACATATCGTAGATGGTCAGGGCAGCCACGGCCGCGCCGGTCATGGCCTCCATCTCCACGCCGGTCCGCTCGAAGGCACGTACCGCACACTGTATCGCGATCCGTCCCGTGACGGTGTCAAAGGCAAAATCCACTGACACTGAGTGCAAGGCCAGGGGATGAGACAGCGGAATCAACTCCGGCGTTTTCTTGGCAGCCATAATACCGGCCAAGCGCGATACACCGAGTACATCGCCCTTGGCAGTGCCACCCTTCTGGATTGCGGCCAGCAACTCGGGTGAAAGCCGTACCTCTGCTGCGGCCACGGCCGTGCGCAAGGTGGGCTGTTTGGCACTCACATCCACCATCACGGCATTGCCCTGATCATCAAAATGGTTGAAATTCATCACACAGCACCTTCGGGTATTTTTGAGGTATGTAGCAAAAAACCGGTACCCCTTGATGGGGAGACCGGTTTTCTTGTTCACCTATCCCTATTTTCCGGGACCTGTGAAGAGTGTGCATCAATGTGGTCGGCAACATCGAGGGCCTCTTCCAGCAGATACTCGAGATGCTCCAGTTCCTGCGGCGTATAGACCTTGGTGCCCAGTTGGATGGCTGCCCTGATGCGCGCGATTTTGTCGACGATATTGTAATAACTGTGACCGACACAGTTATTGTTATCCAGAAGGCATACATCCTTTCCGGCATTTGGTTTCATATCCTCAGCAGCAGCAACCGTAACGGAAGCCACGAGCAAGGCAACCACAATGGCCGTTTTCATCGAATACCACCTCAATGACGTCGCTGCGCAGTTGGATTTCCGAAAATAATCACTCAAAGGGATTGCGCAGGATAATGGTCTGGTCGCGGCGCGGGCCGACCGAGACCAGTACGATCGGGCACCCGGCCAACTCCTCCAGCCTCCGCACATACGCCTGAGCGTTCGCCGGGAGTTCGTCAAAGCTGCGGACCGCGGTTATGTCAGACTTCCAGCCGGGAAGATCCTCATAAACCGGCTGGCATTTTTCGAACACTTCAAGGGCCGCCGGCAGGCTTTCCATTACGCGCCCTTCATAGGTGTAGCCGGTGCAGACCTTGATGGTATCGAACTCGCTCAACACGTCCAGCTTGGTCAGGGCGATGCCGGTCAGGCCGTTGACCCGCACCGCGTAGCGCACCACCATGGCATCAAACCAGCCGCAGCGGCGCGGACGCCCGGTGGTGGCGCCGAATTCGCCGCCGGTCTGGCGCAGTTGTTCGCCGGTGGCATCCAGCAGCTCGGTCGGGAACGGACCACTCCCAACGCGGGTGACATAGGCCTTGGAGATGCCTATGATCTCGTGTATATCGCGTGGACTAGCGCCCGACCCGGTGCAGGCGCCGCCGGCACAGGTGGAGGAGGAGGTAACGTAGGGGTAGGTGCCGTGGTCCACATCCAGCAGGGTCCCCTGGGCACCCTCGAACAGGGCCTTCTTGCCGGCCTTCAGATCCTTGCCGAGGACCAGCGAGGTATCCGCCACATAGGTGCGCAGCGTTGCGGCATAGCCCTGATACTCCGCGTAAATCTCATCATAACTGCAGGCAGGCTCTCCCAGGAGCTGTTCCAGGATGAAATTCTTCTCCACCAGGAATTCCCTGAGCTTGGCGGCAAAAACCGCCGGATTGAGCAGATCCATCAGGCGGATGCCGCGTCGGCCGATCTTGTCCTCGTAGCAGGGACCGATGCCCCGGCCTGTGGTACCGATCTTCCGGTCGCCGCTCTTGGCTTCGCGGGCAATGTCGATCCGCTTGTGATAAGGCATAATGATATGCAGCGACTCGGAGAGCAGCAGACAGGCGTCATCCTTGATCCGCCCGGACTCCTTGAGCTTGGTGATCTCCCTGATGAACACCTCCGGGTCGAGCACCACGCCGTTGCCTATGATGCAGCGTTTTCCTTCGTGCAGTATGCCGGACGGGATCAGGTGCAGGACGACCTTCTCGTTTCCGACCACCAGGGTATGCCCGGCGTTGTTGCCTCCCTGATACCGCACAATATCGTCGGCATGCTCGGTATAGATGTCAACTACCTTGCCCTTGCCCTCGTCGCCCCACTGGGCGCCAACAACGACCACGTTTGCCATGTCTATTCTTCTCCCCGGCTTTCTTCGATATACTTCAAGATTCCTTCTCGTTGCAGATGCTCTTTGCTTATAGTCACCGTGCGCCCGTCGCGCACGCGCACGGCACGGCAGCCGGCCGTCCCATCACCAATGAGCAGCATGCAGCGGATGTTCATGCGGCGGGCATACTCCAGGGAACTATCAACCCCCCGGCGAATGATATCCCGGGCCGTGGTATATCCTTGCGAGCGCAGCAACCGGGCTATCTCCAGCACCTCGCGCCGGTCATCGCCGCAGTTGAACAACAAAAAATCCATCGCAGTGCTGGCTTCCACCTCGGGTCGGCGCTCAAGCGCCTGCAGCAGGTTCAATACGTTAAAGGTGAAACCGGTTGCCGGTGCGGGAAAGCCGTAGCGTGCCGTCAGGTTGTCGTAGCGGCCGCCACTGCAGACCGGTTCGCCCAATCCGGCGACAAACCCCTCAAAGGTGATGCCGGTATGGTAATCCAAGCCGCGGGTTTCCCCCAGGTCAATGGTCAGGTAGTCGCCAAGGCCGTGTATATCCAGGATGTCCAGCACCTGGCGCAAGTTTTCCAATGCCGCCCGCGAGCGCGGGTTCCGGACCATGCGCTCCGCCTCCAGCACCACCTCCCTGCCGCCGAAAAGACGGGGCAGTGCGGTCAACTCGCGCCGGGACTCTTCGGAAACTCCGAAATCGGCCAGCAGCCTGGACAGGGTGGTGACATCCTTGCGTGCCACCGCCACCTGGAGCGCCTTCAACGGCGCTCCACTCAGTCCGGTCGCCGCCATGATGCCGCGGCAAAACTCCACCTGCCCCAGATCGATCTTGAAGTCGTCCAGGCCGAGCCCCAGCATGGATTCCACCGCCATGGCCACCATCTCGGCATCTGCCTCGGGCAAATCAAGGCCGATCAGCTCCACGCCCGACTGGAAGATCTCACGGCTGCGTCCCGCCTGCTGCTCGGTCTGGCGCAGCACCCTGCCGCTGTAGCTGATGCGGTGCGGCAGGGGCCACCCCTGCAAGCGTGTAGCCACAATACGGGCTATCTGGGGTGTGATGTCCGGCGGAAAAGCCAGCAATCTCCCGGTCTGGCGGTCATCGAAACGGTAGGTCTTGCCCTTCAGCTCATCCCCCATGCCGATGGCCATGACGTCTTCGTATTCCAGCTTGGGGGTGAGCACCCGCCGAAAACCCCATAATTCGAATACACGGCGGATTTTGGCTTCGATGTAACCGATTTTGGCAGCCGTATCCGGCAGGAAGTCGCTTACTCCGCGGGGGAGGGATATGTCGGAAGCAGGTAGGGTCATTGAGTCTTCGTCTTTAGTACGTTCCGTTTCCTTTTCATGGCCTTCGCGCGGGAAGGGAAAAACAATATGCTATTCCACCTTCTTGATGGCGATGGCCGAGGCGCCGCGCGTGGTAATGCCCGACCGCTGGACCGTCTGCAGAAGCAGCAGCTCGTTGCGGTTCTCATCGTAAACATAATCCGGCATGTAGTTCTGGGTGTCGCGGGTGCGCCATTTTTCCTCCAGACTCGAACCGTTCCAGGCCATGCAATACACCGCGCCCTTCTTGTAGGAACGGGCATTGCCCAACACCCAGAAGCCGTCGTTCTTCCCGACCAGCACGTCACCTTTGGCAGTAACCTGGATACGCTGGTTCATGAATATCCAACGGTACCTTTCTCCTGTTGCACGGGCGTTGTCCAGGTCCTCCCGCTGAAAATACAATTCCGAGCCGCCGAACTTGTCGTTGCTGCGCCACAGCTCCTTCAGCGACTGATCGTATACCGCCAGATACCCATCCGGGGTGAAGATGACCGTCATGAGCTTGCCATCGCTGTCGCGGAACTGGTTGAAACCGTAGATGGTGCCGAAGCGGGGCATGGCGATGGGCTTCCTGAGGACCATGTCCGCACCCGAGCGCGTAGCCTCGAAGACGTCACCGAAGAAATCAGCGTCACGTCCCATCGCCTGGACATACAGTTTTTTGTGGTCTCCGGCCAGGTTCATGGCGCGAAAGTAATAGGCCAGCTTATCCGCCACCTGCACCAGGTTGTCGCCTTTGACCTGAAAGACGCGGCTGGATGGCTCTCCCGACTGGATTATGGTGACGTAGACGTCCACGCCACCGTCGCTCCCCTCGATGGTATCCAGGGAGATAACCTTCTCGTTCGCGCCGAATGCGGTCTCTGCCACCAGTTTCATGTCGCTTCCCTGGCGGTAGTAGGACAGCCGTCCCTCTTCAGCCAGGAATATCTCGCGACCGCCGTCAGGCAGCGTCCGACCGGTTGCCATCAGGTTGGCGGCGCCGCTCAGTCGTTTGCTCAGCCATCCCCCACCACTGCGCTGCTCGTCCTTGGCCTTGATAATATCGCCCACCGGGGCCTGGCGCAGCTGCTGATCGTTCTTGATGATATCGGTTGCAGGAGCTGCCACCGACGGCGTTATCGCCGCGCCGCCCACTGCGTTGGGCCCGGCCGGCTTGCCGGCATACAGGCGGGTAAGCTCTGTTGCAAGCTTTTCCGCCAACTTGGCGATGGCCGGCATGAGCTCATCCTGCCCTTCGCCCTGTACAAAGGAACGCGTCAGCGTCTTGCCCGCGGCGGTCCTGGCCAGTGCGTCCACGCTGAACACCTTGCCGATGGCAACATAGGTGCCTGTCACCAGCACATCCGCTTCGGCCGCGCTCCCCACGGCGATGACCTGGTCGCTGTTCAAGCGCGATGCCAGCAGGGTCTGCACGGTCAGTTTCATCTCGTCCCGGTTCGGCGCGCCGACGGCGTTCACCTCCGCCACGTACACCCGTACCTGGGCGGCAAACGACGGCACCGCGGTGGCCAGCACCAACAGCCCGGCAAGCAGGATGCGCATATTCTTCATGGTTCCTCCGATAGTTTAGTGCCTGCGGAGTATCTCAAAATCTGCCCGGCATGTCAAAAAAAAAGGGCGGGATTTCTCCCGCCCTCAGGGACTTCAAGTCGCGTTGCGATTAGAACGCGTAGCTCAGGATCAGACGTGCGGTGTAGGGGTTCTCGGGGTCTTTAGGCGTAGTTGCCGAACCGATGCTTGATGAACCTTTGTAGTAGCCGCCAAGGAACACATAGGCTGCCTGGAAGCGGGCGGTCAGGTTGTCGTACATCTTGTAGCCGGTCTCGAGGTTGACCTCGCTACCCATGTAGTTGGTAGCGTTCTGCTTGCCGGTCTTATTGTCGAACGGCTTCATGGAGTTGGTGTGGGCGGCCCAAGCGGCGCCGGCATTGACGTTGGTGTACAGCTTCGGCGTGATGTTGGCGTCATAGCCGAGGGTGTAGAGATACATACCCTGGGCATCGACCGGGTTGGTGCCGTTGCTGGTGTTGTAGATGATGGCGTTGTCGGTGGTGGTGTTGTTGTTGAGCGCATTGCGGTTCAACAGCATCATGCCACCCTCGTTGTAGCTGCTGGTACCGGTATTGGAAGCCCAGGTGGAATTGAGGGACTGGGAGGTACCGACCCAGCCGGTCAGATGTTTGCTCTTGAGAGTGGAGGCATCGTTGCTATTGCCGGAGGTGAAGAGCAGGGCGCTCCTGAGAGAACCGGGACCAACCGGGGCCTTGGCGGCCAGGTTGTAGGCAAAGGCGTTCAGATACGCCGAGTCGCCATTTTGGCCAACTCCAGCAGCATTAAAATTCCTCAGTACACCACCCTGATATGCGAGGAAGCCGCTCAGGGCCACGGGACCAACCTTGGTCTCGCCGGTGAGGCCGAAGGTGTGGATCATGGTGGCGCTATCCACCAGCACACCACCAGTAGTAACTGGGGGCGCCGAATTGCCCGGTGTGGTCACCACATTGAATGGACGGCCGTCGGCATAGAGGTAGTACACGACACCCAGCTTGGTGTCCTTGGTCAGGTCGTACTTGAGTTCCAAGGCGCCGATGTCCAGGTTCTGGTTGCCTTTAACATTGGCCGCAGAAGTAGAACCAACACCCGTAGTGGAGAAGAACGATTGATCGTAGGCACGCAGGTAACCGGCATTGACGGTAGCGGCGCCCAGCTTGGTGGAGGTAATCACACCGGCGATATCGGCGTCAAGTAAGATGCCCTTGAGGGAATCCTTGAAGGGCTGAATACCGGCCAAGACCGTGGTCGGGGTGGAAGGGATCTTGAACTGCAGATAGACCCACTTGGTCTCCAGGTTGACGGCATCGGACTCCATGGCGCCACCGGAGTTGCGGAAGGTGAACTGGCCATTAGCAACGCTCGTTGTAGAAATGCTGCCCTGGGCCTTGTCGCCGAAAACCGAGTCGATCTCGAAGGCGGTTACCAGCTTGAGGTCATCGCTGGCCTTGGCGGTGTAGAAGATGCGGGCGCGCTGCTCGAAGTAGTTGTTCAGGCGCAGGTTCTCGGTCTGGTTACCAGCCGGCGGAGCAACAAGAGTCTTGCCCCCCGTAACCGTGGGGGCAAGGGGGTTGCCACCACCGCCCTGCTCATAGTTGGACAGGTAATACTTCAGGGTGTACGCGCCATGGAATTCGTTTTCGAACGCCATCGCCGGGATGGCGGTCAGCGCGGTCAGCGCGCCGGCGGTCGCCATGGCTACCAGTTTCTTGTTAAGCTTCATGTGTTCCTCCTTCATTTTTATAAGATGCTTTGCACTACTGCGATCAGCCAACTGTCAATGCATATTTTTGTCGCTGCTCACCACCTTTCATCGGGTATTTAACATCAATAAAACTGCACCTGCCCAAAAACCATATCCTTAAAACACAAATACCCTTGAACAACCCTTTATCCAACAATTAGGGGTCCAAAGGTAATGGTACTTTTCCCGATGCTTCTCTGAAACGCTTCACAGTACATTTCGCTCCCGGATCGACGCTTGCCCCAAAAAAACAGGAACAATAATAAAATCAAGCGGTTAGCTACTTCTTCGGCTCGTTTGTTTCAGGATCATGTTCTAGAAAGTTGTGCGAAATAAACATTAAATCAAACGATTGTCAAGCAAAAAATACGCGCCAAGCGGCCAACCGCCTGAAACTTAAATGATAAAACGACTAGTGTCCTGATTCGCACAGTTCGGTCAGAACACCGTTACTGGACTTGGGGTGCACAAAGGCGATACGTGTGCCATGGGCGCCGTTACGCGGCGCCTCGTCGATCATGCGTGCCCCGTCGGCCTTGAGCCTGGCGATCGCCGCCTCGATGTCCCCGACCTCATACGCCACATGGTGTATGCCCGACCCGTTCTTCTCCAGGAATCGGGCAATGGGGCTGTCCGGCGCGGTCGGCTCCAACAGTTCGATCTTGGATTCACCGATCCCCAGCATGGCTACCCGCACCTTCTGTTCCACAACCTCTTCGATTCCGCCAAAGGGCATGCCCAGGTTGTCGCGATAGAAGGGGAGCGCCTCATCGAGGGAGTGTACGGCGATGCCGATGTGGTTTATCCTGGTAAGCATCATGTCCCCCTACAGCACCACGGTCTCGTGGTGTTTGCCGAACACCTCCCTGAAGACATCGGCGATCTCGCCCAGGGTGGCATAACTCTTGACCGCGTCGAGGATGAACGGCATCAGGTTCGCCGTGCTCCTGGCAGCCGACTCCAGCGACGCGAGGGTTTCCTGCACCTTTGCACTGTCCCGTCCCGCTTTCATGCCGGCCAGGGTCTTCTTCTGGGCGATCTCCACCTCTTCCTTGATCTTCAGCAGTTCCGGCGCCGCCTCGCCCTGCACCGTGAACTTGTTGACCCCCACGATGACCATGTCGCCGGATTCAATGGCCTTCTGATAGGCGTAGGCCGAGTCCTGGATCTCCTTCTGCTGGAAGCCCCGCGATATGGCCTCCACCGCGCCCCCCAGTTTGTCGATCTTCTCGATGTATGCCGTGGCTTCCCGCTCGATTTGGTCGGTCAGCGACTCCACCAGGAACGACCCGGCCAGGGGATCGATGCTGTCGGCAACGCCCGACTCATAGGCAATGACCTGCTGGGTGCGCAGGGCGATGCGCACCGAATCCTCGGTGGGCAGGGCCAGGGCCTCGTCACGGGAGTTGGTGTGGAGCGACTGGGTTCCCCCCAGCACGGCGGCCAGGGCCTGGATGGTGACGCGCATGATGTTGTTGTCCGGCTGCTGAGCGGTCAGGGTGCAGCCGGCGGTCTGGGTGTGGAAGCGGAGCATCTGGGATTTGGGGTCTTTGGCGCCGAAGCGCTCCTTCATGATCCTGGCCCAGATGCGGCGGGCCGCACGGAACTTGGCCACCTCCTCCAGCAGGTTGTTGTGGGCGTTGAAGAAGAAGGCAAGGCGCGGGGCGAACTCATCAACCGCCAGGCCGGCCTTGATGGCGGCCTCCACGTAGGCGATGCCGTCGGCCAGGGTGAATGCTACCTCCTGCACCGCCGATGAGCCGGCCTCGCGTATGTGGTAGCCGGAGATGGAGATGGTGTTCCACTTGGGCACATGGTCCTTGCAGTAGGCGAAGATGTCGGTGATGATCCGCATGGACTCCTTGGGGGGATAGATGTAGGTGCCCCGGGCCATGTACTCCTTGAGGATGTCGTTCTGGATGGTGCCGGAGATCTTGTCCGGCAAGACCCCTTGTTTTTCGGCCACGGCGATGTACATGCAGAGCAGGATGGCGGCGGTGGAGTTGATGGTCATGGAGGTGGACACCTGGTCCAGCGGGATGCCGTCGAACAGGATCTCCATGTCCGCCAGGGAATCGATGGCCACGCCCACCTTGCCCACCTCGCCCTGGCTCATGGCCGCGTCCGAGTCGTATCCCATCTGGGTGGGGAGGTCGAAGGCCACGGAGAGGCCGGTCTGGCCGGCCTGGAGCAAGTACTTGTAGCGCTCATTGGACTCCCGGGCCGTGCCGAACCCGGCGTACTGGCGCATGGTCCAGAAACGGCCGCGGTACATGGTGGGCTGCACGCCGCGGGTGAACGGATACTGGCCCGGGAAGCCGAGCTCTGCCTCATAGTCCGGATAGTCGAACCCCGGCGTGAAGCAACGCTCCATCTCTATGTTCGAGGTGGTATGGAACGCGTCCTTGCGTTCCGGCGCCTTGGCGATGTTCCTGGCAACGGTTTCTTCCCACTTCTGCTTGCTGTCCTGGATGCTCATTGATTGACTCCATTGATTGAAGATTGAGAGATGGGGGGTTTCCCCTTGCACAAGGGAAATGGGGAACTTGATCGTCAGCGGGGGTTAGACCCTAAAGGTTTTGGAAACCTTTAGGGTCTGACCGGATTTTCGCAGTTCCAGCCTACAGCACGGCCTTCAGGTACTTGCCCGTGCATTCGCGCCGTTCGCGCTCGATCTCCCCGGCATCCACCTCGACGAACTTCTCGTCCGGCGTGATCCTGAAGAGCGGCTGCCCCTTCTGGACGATGGTGCCGTCGCCCCCCTGGATCAGGATCTTGTCGATGGTGCCCGCAAACGGGGCATTGATCTTGTTGAACATCTTCATGACTTCGATGATGTACAGGGTCTGTCCCTTTTCGAAGTGCATCCCCTCGGTGATGAAGGACGGCATGCCCGGCGCTTCCTGGCCATAGTACATGCCGCCGCAGGCGGCCACGATTTCATCGGCCTTGGTTGCCGGAGGGGGCACCAGGATCTTCTTCATCCTGGCCTGCAGTTCGGGGTCGGTGAGATAGTCGGGGATGGTGATCTCCAGGTCCTCCTCCACGCGCAGGTCCCAGAATTTCGTATTGATCCCCACCAGGAACAGCATGCCCAGGAGTTCCAACCCGGCCTCGTAGCCGAAGTGGGAGGAGCGGATCTGCTCCCAGGTCTCGGCGTCGAACCCGCCCTGGGGCTTGTCCTTTTTCAGGATCTCACACAGCTCGAAGTACTGGTCCCGCTCCAGGCCGAACGCTTCCCGCAGAGTGCGGGAGAAGCGCAGCGATTGCTGGAGCAGGTCGTTGTCGTGTCCCCAGATCACCTCTGCCGCCGGTTTATGGGGGCGGAAGGACATGTGCAGGTACTCGTAGGTGTCGTAGAGCACCCCCAGAGGGTTGCGCAGCCAGACCACCTTGCCGTTGTCCATGCGGAAATTCTTCTTGTTCATGCTCAGCCAACCGGAGAGCAGGTGCGGGTCGCCCAACAGTCGCTCCATGGGGCGGATGATCAGGGTCCCCTTCCGGTCCAGCAGAGCGGACATGGTCTTGCCAACCGATGGATCGTCGGGGAACTGCTCGGCGATGCGCTTGGCGTACTGTTTCTTCATCTGCAGGAAGGCGTAGACCGGGTCCAGCCGGTTGGCCTCCTCCTTCAGGGTCCCCACCAGGGCCAGGTACGGCACCACGAAGCGGGTCGTGGGCTTGGCCATGACGTTGTTGCCCAGGAACCAGTTGACCAGGCCGTAGTGGAACTCCAGGTTGGTGGCCAGGTCACTGCCGCGCAGGGTGGTGCTGCGGATGACCTCGGACAGGCGCTCGTAGCTGTCCAGGCGGTCCTCACCCTTGGTGAGCAGCAGGGCGATGTTGGAATCGTAGGCACCGGCCACCTTGTACTTCATGAACTGGCGGGTGTCGGGGTTCAGCATGCTGATCCCCTGGTCGTCCCGGATCTCCCCGTCGATCGGCTTGGACCAGAACCGGATCATGCCGCCGGCATGGGGGGAGAGGGAGGCGTCGGTGGCGTTGAGACGCGCCTCTACGGCGGCGTCGAAGCGGACGATCCGCTCCGGCTTGGGCAGGCGTTTCTTGTGCCGCGCCAGCAGCGCCATGGCCTCCACCAGCGATTCCACGATGAAGAAGTCCTTCTTGTCTTTGGGGTTGGTGAACTTCAGGCTGTAGCAGAGCTCGGTCACCCGGTGCTCCACCTGGATCCTGGTGTTCACCTCCATGAAGTAGTGCCGGTCCCGGTCCACGATGCACTCGAAGGTGGAGGCCGAGTCCAGGCCGACTGCCTTGCCGAACCGCTCGGACTGTTCCTCCATGCGCTTGAGCACCTTCAGGTCGCTCTCCAGCGCCTTGACCTCGCTCTTGCGGCCGGCGACCTTGGCCCTCTCGATGGCCGCCATCAGCCCCTCCTGGGTGACGGAGACCTCCAGCAGCTTCTGCTCGTGCATCTGCAGGGAGCAGTCGCGTCCCCCCAGGGCGATGCACCACTCACCGTTGCCCAGGAGCTGGATCTCGTTGTGGCGGGTTTGCTCGATGTTCAGTTCGACCAGGACGTTCTTGTTGTCCCCCACGCCGTTGGCCTTGACCTCGTTCAGCACCTCCCGCACCAGGCCCGGGGCCGTGGCCGCGGCCTGCTGGATCAGCTTGTCGTCGATCTTCTTGGCCGTGAGCAGTTCCGCCCCCAGGATACGCTGTCCTTTGCCGCCGCCCCCGCCAATGGCCTTGAGGCGTACGCGGCTCCGGGGATACTTCTTGAACATGTCCGCCACCTCGGCCTGCACCTGGGCGCACAGCTCCTCGATGGAGAACAGGTCGAGCCCCTTGGCGTAGGAGGCGTACAGGATATGATCGGCCAGGTCCTCCAGGGAGAGCTTCTCATCTTTGAGGACCTTCCCGTCGCAGGCAAGCCCTTCGGCCGTGACCAGCGCCAGGAGCTGTTTGCGGGTGGGATGCTTCTTCACCAGGGTGCGGGCCGTGACGTTGTCGATGCCCGGGGTAACGCTGACCTCCACGTTGAGCGCGGTCCGCTTGGCCTCGTCCTTCTTGCCTGCGCCGGCCTGGGTCGCCGAGCAGGGACCGATGAAGGTGAGCCCGGCCTGCTCGATGGCGGCCACGAACTCGTCGTCCTCGGCCATGAAACCGTACCCGGCAAAGATGGAGTCGTAGCCGTTGTCCTTGGCAATGCCGATGATCTGGTGGATGCGCTCGACCCGCTCCTCCTTGCTGGCGCCGGAGTAGTCGGGCACCCGGTGGACCCGGCGGGAATCGGTCAACTGGCGCAGTTCAGGGGCCAGGGCATTGGTATAGACGATGGAGTCCTTTTCCGAGAGCAGGATGCCGTAGTGGCTGATGCCCATCTCCTCGTAGACGTCCATGGCCTCCTTGCGGATCGGGCCGCGGCAGACGATGAGGGGCTTCAGGTCTTCGCTGGCGAATGAGCGTACCCACTCCGAGGCAGAGCGACTCAGACGGCGGTCCCGGTGGATCAAGGGGTTGTTCGTGTAGTAATCGGCAGAATGTGTCATCGGCTCTATCTCCAATTCATCGAATGATATTTAATGGAATTCTCGCTGCACACCGCCCATGGGTGAGGGCTTGTAATGCCTGAGGAAGAAGTTCAGGTTTTCGCCAAGCACCTTGCGCAGGTCAGTGGGCATGACGATGGAGGAGATAGAGCCCAGACTGAGCCCCTCTTTGGGGTTCATCAGTTCCTTTTCATAGCGCAGGTTGAGTTCGGCCTCCCGGGCCTTCAGCCAGTCGGCCGCCTCTCCCTCTGCGTCCTTCTTGGCCGCATCTTCCTTGACCCCGGTCTCGATGCGCTCCTGGATCCCCCGCTTGACCCGCTCGGTGACGGCGGTGCGCAGCTTGCGCAGCTCGTCCTTGTAGACGAACTCCTTGCCGGCCGGCCCCATGACCGCCAGACGGGTGGTGGGGAGCGCCAGCACCAGGTCGGCGCCGGTGGGATAGTTGTTGTAGGAGGCATAGGCGCCGCCGTAGGCGTTGCGCAGGATCAGCAGGATGCGCGGCGTCCGCACGTCCACGATGGAGTCGAGCATGGCACGGCCGGCCTGGACGATGCCGCGGGTCTCCTGCTCCCGCCCCGGCAGGAAGCCGGTGGTGTCTTCCATGAAGATGATGGGGATGTTGTAGATATTGCAGAAGCGGACGAAACGGGCGATCTTGACGGCCGAGTCGCAGTCGATCTGGCCCGAGGCCACGGCGGAGTTGTTGGCCACGAAACCGACCACGTTGCCACCCAGGCGGCCGAAGGCGGTAACCACCTCGCGGGCCCGTGTCGGCTGGAGTTCGAAGTAGTCGCCATGGTCGCAGATCTGCTGGATGATGATCGACACGTCGAAGGGCGTGTTGAAGCCGGTCGGCGAGTTGAACGCCTTCTTCAGCAGGGTGTTGATCTCCCAGGTCTTGCGGTCCAGGGGGTCGCTGGTGGGCTGATAGGGTGCCATGACGCTGTTGTTGTCGGGAATGTAATCCAACAACTGGAGCGCCGCACGCAACGCGCCCACCTCATCCTCCACCGTCAGGTCGGCCACACCGGACTGCCCATGAATCTTGGGTCCGCCCAGCTCTTCCGGGGTGATGTCCTCACCCAGCACCGACTTGACCACCCCCGGCCCGGTCAGGCCGAAGAAGGTGTCCTTGGGCTGGATCACGAAGCTCCCCTGGCGGGGGAGGTAGCTGCCGCCGCCGGCGTTGAAGCCGAACATGCACATGATGCTGGGAACCACGCCGCTGATCTTGCGGAGTGCGGTGAACGCCTCGGCATAGCCGTCCAGGCCCCCCAGGCCGG
>DATBXI010000275.1:0-7227 GCA_036514355.1 Desulfuromonadaceae bacterium | reverse complement strand
TGCCCCACCGCCTCGGGCTGTCGGAGACCATCCTGGTGTTCAGGCAGCACACGGTGTTTATGGGAGGGTTGGATGCATTTTTGCAGGGTATGGGTGACCTGCGGGCCAGGGCGCCGGAGAACAGGATCATCGTGGAGGCGGACAGCGCCGCCGAGGCGCTCCGCATCGCCGCAGCCGGAGTCGACGTAGTCCAGGTGGACAAGATACCGCCCCATGAGCTCACATCCCTGGTTGCCGAGATCCGGTCCGTGAACCCGGCCGTGAAGATCTCCGCCGCCGGCGGCATCAACGAAGGGAACGCGGCCGACTACGCCGCCACCGGCATCGACATCATCGTCCTGTCATCGGTCTACTTCGGCAAACCGGCCGACATCGGCGTCACCATCATTCCGCTGGCGGCATAGGCCGGGTAACGCGCAGGCCACCCTGGTAGTGGGGCTGTCTACCTGCAAACAGATGAAAGGTATGGAATCATGAAACTCATCAGACTAGTGGTTGCAGCATGCGTTCTGGCGTCCCTGCCGGCCGGCGCCCTGGCCGCCGAAGTGAACGTTGCCGTGGCCGCCAACTTCACCGCCCCCATGAAGCAGATCGCCGCCGACTTCGAGAAGTCCACGGGCCACAAGGTGGTGCTCTCCTACGGCGCATCCGGCAAGTTCTACTCCCAGATCAAAAACGGCGCGCCATTCCAGCTCTTTCTTTCCGCGGATGACGAAAAACCGGTCCAGTTGGAGAAGGACGGCCTGACCGTTCCGGGTAGCCGGTTCACCTATGCCATCGGCACGCTGGTGCTCTGGTCGGCCAAGCAGAATTACGTTGATGCCAAGGGTGAGGTGCTGTCAAAGGGACACTTTGCCAAACTGGCCATTGCCAACCCCAAACTGGCCCCCTACGGCCAGGCTGCGATCGAGACCCTGACCAAGCTGGGACTCCTGGCAGCGGTCCAGCCCAAGTTCGTCCAGGGGGAGAACATCTCCCAGACCCACCAGTTCGTGGCCACCGGCAACGCAGAGCTGGGCTTCGTCGCCCTGTCCCAGGTCATGAAGGACGGCAAGATCACCGGCGGGTCGAGTTGGATCGTGCCGGCACGGCTGCACACCCCCATCCGCCAGGATGCCGTGCTGCTCTCCAACGGCAAGGGCAATCCCGCAGCGGAAGCCCTTGCGGCATACCTGAAGAGCGACAGGGTAAAGGCACTCATCCGCACCTATGGCTATGACATCTGACGGAGCCGGCCATGTTTCTTGACACCGGGGACATTCAGGCATTCTGGCTGACCGTCAGGCTCGCCGCAACGGTTACCCTGATCCTGCTGGTGGTAGGCACTCCCATCGCCTGGTGGCTGGCGCGCACCGGCTCCTGGCTGAAGGGGCCGCTGGGCGCGGTGGTGGCCCTGCCGCTGGTGCTCCCCCCATCGGTGCTCGGTTTCTACCTGCTGGTGGCCATGGGCCCCAGCGGTCCGGTGGGACGGGCGACCAGCGCCCTGGGGCTCGGCACCCTGCCTTTCACCTTCTGGGGATTGGTGGTGGGCTCTGTCTTCTACTCCTTCCCCTTCATGGTGCAACCGCTCCAGAACACCTTCGAGGCCATCGGCAGGCGTCCGCTTGAGGTGGCCGCTACCCTGGGGGCGTCGCCACTGGATGCGTTCTGCACGGTGGCGCTCCCCCTGGCGCGTCCCGGATTCCTGACCGCCTCCATCATGACCTTTACCCATACCGTGGGTGAATTCGGCGTAGTGCTGATGATCGGCGGCAACATTCCCGGCGCGACGCGGGTCGCTTCGGTGCAAATTTATGATCACGTGGAAGCCCTGGAGTACGCCCAGGCCCATCGCATGGCCGCTCTGCTGCTGATCTTTTCGTTCCTGGTGCTGCTGGCGCTCCACGTCTGGCGCCCCAATGCCAGGAGCGTCATTCGGGGAGGCAACAGGTGAACCTTTCCCTGAAGGTGCGGAAAAAGTACGGCCCCTTCAGTCTTGCAGCGGACATTGCCGTGGCCGGTGACCGTGTCGGCATCTTCGGAGCCTCCGGCAGCGGCAAATCGACACTGGTCGGCATGCTGGCCGGGCTGGTCAAACCGGACAGCGGCGAAATAATGCTGGATAACGACTGTCTATTCAGCAGCGCAAAAAGGATCGACCAGCCTCCGGGAAAACGGCGCATTGCCGTGGTGTTCCAGCACCACGAGCTGTTTCCCCACCTGAACGTGAAACACAATCTGCTCTATGGCCACAAACGATGCGCGCCCGAACATCGCCGTATCGAATTCGACAGCCTGGTGGATGTCCTGCAGATCGGCCACCTGCTGGACCGCGGAATCAACGACCTGTCCGGGGGGGAAAAGCAACGGGTCGCCCTGGGGAGGGCCATACTGGCCAATCCCCGGCTGCTGCTGATGGATGAGCCGCTCTCGGCTCTGGACGACACCCTGCGGTTCCAGATCATCCCCTACCTGAAAAGCGTCAGCGAACGCTTTGCCATCCCCTACCTGTTCATCTCCCACTCCCTGGTTGAGATGCGCCTGATGACCGACACCGTCCTGGTGGCGGAACAGGGGCGCATCGTCGAACAGACCAGCAGCGAGCACCTGGCCCGCCTCCGCATGGGACGCAGTGCGGTCGGCTACATCAACCTGCTGGAGCTGGGGAGGATGACCGAGCGCAACGGCATGTGCGCCTATCGCTGGGACGGGGGAGAACTGCTGTTGTCCCAGGGAAACCGGGATACCGCCAGCGGGCTGTTCGAGCTCTCCTCCAAGGACATCATCCTGTTCAAGCAGCACCCCGAGGCGATCAGCGCCCGCAACCTGCTGGCGTGCACCGTTGCAGCCCTGTTCGAAAGCGGCGCCAAGATGGGGGTGGAGCTTGAGTGCGGCAACGGCCGCCTCATCGCGGAAATCGTTCCCGACGCGGCGCGGGAGCTGGGCATCGAAACGGGCAACGTGGTGTACGCCGCCATCAAGGCATCGGCCTTCCGCAGACTGGCAAGCACTGAATCAGATGAAAGATGAATGACGAGGGATGAGGGACTTCTCATCTCTCATCTCTCATCTCTCATCCATCATCTCTCATCCATCATCTCTCATCCCTCATCCGATTTTACTGGCATCGCGGGACGGATTCTGCAAAAATGTCCCCATGATCGTCACTCCTCTCACCCCGATGAAGACATGCCCGGATGCCGCGGCATGAGGGCTGGCATTTCCCTCGCACAGATGGTCCGGTTCTTCGGTTTCGTGACCGCGGTTGCGCGGGATTTCCGGCGCAACCAGGGCTTCCTGCTGTCCGGCGCCGTGGCCTACTACACCCTGTTGTCGGTGGTGCCACTGACGATACTCGCCCTGAGCGTACTCTCCAATGTGATCGGCGAGGAACGGCTGCTGGCCACCATGGGAACCTACCTGGGGATGGTGGTACCCGCGTATGCACCTGCCCTGCTGGAACAGGTGCGCGTGTTTGTGGAGCACCGACAGGTGTTGGGCTCCATCGGCTTTTTTGTCATGCTGTTTTTCAGCTCCATCGCCTTTACCTTCCTGGAAAACGCCATCTCGGTGATCTTTTTCCACCATGTCCGGCACGAACGCCGCCCATTCCTCGTTTCCGCCCTGATCCCCTTCGTCTATATCTGCGCACTTGCCGTGGGCATCGTGCTGGTGTCGGTCATGGTGGGTGCGGTGGAGACGCTGGAAAGCCGGCATCTGGTGCTGTTCAACCGAAACGTGAGCCTGGCGGGCACGGATCGGGTCGCGCTGTATATCCTGGGCATTGCCGGCGAACTGCTGATGCTGACCTCCATCTACCTGGTGATGCCGGTAGTGCGGATCACCTTTCGCCACGCCCTGATCGGCGGGGCGGCAGCCACCCTGTTGTGGGAGATTGTCCGCCGGCTGCTGGTCTGGTATTACACCTCCTTCTCCATGGTCAACATCATCTACGGTTCCATTGCCACGGTGGTGGTGACCCTCCTCAGCATCGAGGTAGCGGCGCTGATACTGCTCCTGGGCGCCCAGGTCATTGCCGAGCTCAGGCACACCCCGTCTCTACCCGCGGATGAGCCTTCCGGTTTCGAGACATGATGCAGCAGCACCCCGCACAACAGTTCGGCGGCCGCCTCCCGTGACCAGGAAGACCCTTCTCGCCACCCTTGCACTGATGATGGTTCTCGCCCCGTCCCCTGGCCGGGCAGAGACAGACGTCTCCACCGCCGGGTCGGAATACGCTCTGCTGAGCGGCTACGGCATCACGCACCGCTATTTCGGCGCCACGCGCACCCAGGTGCAGACCTGGGACGTCATTGCTCGCTACGGCCATTTTCTTTCGCATGAGGTGGGACAGGGAAGGTGGTACCAGGGGAGACATGAACTGCTGGTGGAATTGCCCTATCACATGGCCGTGGACCATGACGCCCGGTCCATGGTGGGGGGCTATCTGCTGGGAAGCTGGAAATTCACCGGGCTGGAGGGATTGGCGCCCTATGTCTTCGCCGGGGGCGGGATACTCTATGTGGACCTGGGGTTGCCCACCATGGGATCGAAGCTGAATTTTTCCTACCAGGGTGGGACCGGTCTGCAGTACTTCATCCGCCCGGACACCGCCGTGATGGCCGAATACCGCTACCATCACATCTCCAACGCCGGCACGGCGTCACCCAACGAACCACTCAACTCCAGCAAGTTCCTGATCGGGATATCGATCTTTCGCTAATGCTCCTTGGTGCCGCCCTTGGCGTCGTCACCTTTGACGGCATGCTCGATCTCCTTGCCGACCTTCTTTGCCGCCTCGCCGCTCTCCTTGCCCGCCTTCTTGAAACCCTTCTTGGTTTCCCTGCCCACCTTCTTGAAACCTTCACCGGTCTCTCTGCCAACCTCTTTGGCGGATTCCTTGATCTCCCTGCCCGCCTTTTTAAAGGCCTCGCCTGTTTCGTGGGCAGACGCCTTGACCTCTTCCTTGAACTCCGCGGCAACGACAGGCGTTGCCATGAAAACGACCATGAAAGCAATCACTACCTTATCAACCATATCAACACCTCCTCTGTACCTGCTTTTTTTATGGTACCTCACCGGACAGGGCAACGGCAAGTCATGTTCCCCGCCGTCGCGGCCAGTTCAGCTCCTGCCACCTGTTCTCAGCCGATCCTGCGACGGCTGACGTTCATCACCGCCGGCAGGGTCACCAGGGCGAACAGGGTCGTGAATCCTACCCCCAGGTTGGTGGCCCAGCCGATGGACGACATGGCGCCGTAATCGGTAAAGGCCAGGGAGCCGAAACCGACGATGGTGGTCAGGGCGGACAGGAGGACCGACCGGCCGATCTGGACGAACTGGGCCTCCCTGGCGAGCGGGGCGGCATCGCAGACCCGGAAGCGGATGTACAGGCCGAAATCGCTCCCCATGCCCAGGATGGTCACCAGCACCATGGCGTTCATGAAGTTAAGCCGCATGCCGGTCAGAACCATGGTCCCCAGCATGCACGCCACCCCGGCCAGGACCGGGAACAGCGAATAGTATACCCCGGTCGGCGTCTCCAGGAACTGGACCAGCAGCAGGAACAGCACCAGTGTCCCGCCGATCAGGAATGCCCGGATAAAGCTCTTTTTCACGGTTTCCGTCAATTGCTGGCTGACCAGATCCACGCTGGTGGCCCGGCTGGCCGGATCGATCCGGGCCAGCTCGGCCAGGAACGCGGAGGAGCGGAACTCAGGACCACGGTAGTGCAGAACCACCAGGGCGTGATACCCTGCGGCGTCCTTCACCAGGTGATGATCCACGACCCCGCGCAGCGGCGAGGCAGCCAGCCGGGCAATGGCCTCCTCCTCCCGCACCGTTCCGGCCTGTCCCAGGCGTGCCACGGCATCCAGAAACGGCTGGAACGCCTCTACGCTGAAGCCGTTACGTTCCAGCGCCGAACGGAGCGCCGCCGCCGGCGCGGCACCGGCGAAGCCCGATCTGAGCAGCCGCGACACCTCTGCCTGAGCGGACGGGCTATTGATGATCCGTCCCAGCGACGACCAGGCCGCGATCTCGCCCCTGGCGTGCAGGCGCTCGGCCAGCGCCTCCACGCGGGCCGTCCGGCCCAGCACGTCGGCCAGGTCGCGCCCCTCCACGGCCACCAGCATCTGCTTGGGAGACAGGCTCAGGTGCTGCTCGATCCGCTCCTGGGCCTGGAACGCCTCGGAATGCCGGGGTTGCAGGTTTTTCAACTCGCCGTCGAAACCGATGTGGAACGCAGCCCAGCAGAAGCCGACCGTCAAGAGGACCGTAGCGCACGTGATGCCACCCGGCCGGCGCCCGGCCAGGCGCCACACCCCCCTCAGCCCGAGGCCGGGAATGGGGCGGTAGGCGATGGGGTAGCGCTGCTCCATGAACAACAGCAGCGGCGGCAGGAACAACAGCGAGGCGTACAGGGAGAAGATCACCCCCAGCCCCACCAGCAGGCCCAGCTCCGACAGGGCGCGCACATCGGAGATCCCCAGGCACAGAAACGGCACGGCCGTGGTGACGGCAGCGGTGAACACGGCATGCCCCGTGTTGAGCAGGGCCAGCCGCAAGGCCTCCTCGGTGCTCCGCCCCGCTGCCCGCTCCGTGTGGAATCGGTCGTACAGATGGATCGAATAGTCGGTGCCGATACCGGTGATCAAGGCCGTGAAGGCAAAGGAAATGATGTGGATGGACCTGATGAACAGACCGGCAACGCCCAGGGAGAGCACCACGCCGCACACCAGGATGAGCGGGATCAGCAGGGTGGGCAATATGCGGCGATAGGCGCTATAGAAGATCCCCAGCACCACCACCAGGGACGAGACGATGCTGACGAGCACGTTGGACTTCATGGCCTGCTCGTCCAGCACGGCGCTGATATGGGCTCCGGTGCAGGATATGGCCACAGCGGCCCCCTGGCGCGCGCCATTGATGGCCACGACCAGCTTGCGGGCAAATGCCATGTCCTGTACCGGCCGTACCGGCTCGGCGATCATGATCAGCACCCGGCCGTCTCGGGAGAGGAAATAGGGAGAGGCCGGATCCAGGTCCAGGGCCTGGCTGCCGGCCTTGAGGCGCGGCATGATCAGGTCGCGCACAAAGAGCGGGTCCGCCGCGGCCAGGGCGGTCATGGCGCCGCCAAACTGGCCGGCAAGTTCCGACTGGAGCCGCAGCAGCGCCGCATCCATCGCCGCAGGCTCAAAGCGCTGCATGAAGCGTCCCATATTTTCGGCCGCCACGAACACCTGGGGA
>DATBXI010000274.1:0-6558 GCA_036514355.1 Desulfuromonadaceae bacterium | reverse complement strand
CCCGCGTGGTGCCGCACGGTGAGATGCTTCCCGTCTGTGACCTGCAGGTATTGCTGCTCAGTTTGCCGTTTCTGTTCGTCACGACCCCGGAAACCATACCGCAGGGGGTGCCCTATCTGGCGCCGTGCCCGGAACGACTTGCCCTGTGGCATAGCCGCTTGAGCTAAGCAGTGCGCTGAACAGCGGCTCTCGTGCCGCAGCCGGACCCCGCCGACTTTTTTCGGGGGGCTGTTTTTTTTTCTAAAGTGTTTCCCGCAGCGGTCGAAAAGAGTATTAAGCGCAGAAAGCGCAACCGGCAGAACGCCGGGAAAAACCAGAAAGGAGCATCACCATGTCAGACACCAGTGTATCCCTTACTTCCGGTATGCGTAACAACCTCTTGTCCTTGCAGCACATCGCGAGCCAGGTCAAGACAACCCAGGAGCGCTTGAGCAGCGGCAAGAAGGTCAACTCAGCCCTTGACAACCCGACCAGCTTTTTCGCTGCCCAGTCCGAAGTGCAGCGCGCCCAAGACCTGGCAACCCGTCAGGACGGCATGAGCGAGGCGATCCAGACCATCCAGGCGGCCAACGCAGGCATCAGCGGCCTCACCTCGCTGATCCAGTCGGCCAAAGGTCTGGCCACTTCCGCATCGGCCACCAACGACACCGCCACTCAGGCGGCTTACTACAGCCAGTACCTGCAGATCCAGACCCAGATCACCCAGATGGCCAGCGACTCCGGCTACCAGGGCACGAACCTGCTGACCAACGGCACTCTCTCCATCCAGTTCGGTCAGAAAGCCAACGTATCCACGCTGACCATTAACGGCGTTAACGGCAGCAACGCCGGCCTCGGTCTGACCTCTGCCGCTGCTTGGACGTGGACCAGTGGTGGTGCGTATGCCGCCTCCGACAACGCACAGATGGACAGCGCGCTCAGCACGCTCCGTTCGAACGCCTCGACCCTGGCCAGCAACCTCTCCATCGTCACCGCTCGCCAGAGCTTCACCACCAGTCTGATGAACACCCTGCAGATCGGTTCCGACAACCTGACCCTGGCCGACATGAACACCGAGAGCGCCAACATGCTGATGCTCCAGACCCAGCAGTCTCTGGGCACCACGGCTCTCAGCCTCTCCTCTCAGGCGGCCCAGTCCGTGCTCAAACTCTTCTAATACCAGACCTGAAGAGCACGCAGAAGCGGTTAACGGGGGAGGGGGATATTATTCTCTCTCCCCCCTTCTGCATTGAAGGAGGCGGGTGATGGAAGTTCAGAAGATAATCGTGGATCAGGCAACTGCCCCGGGAGCAGCGACCGAATTGCCCCCGGCAATGTTCCCACAAACGGTCGCGACGTCCCCGTCGCCGGCAAAGGGGGCACATGCTGCAGCGGTCACTAATGACGCCCCTTCCATCAGCTGGTCCACCCCGCTTTTTCATAAGATCTATGAAGACAAGACAGCCTTAAATTCGGCGGCTGACACGGTAAAGCATACAAACAGTACCCTGAATGCGGCCGGAACAATAATCAGCAAAATGAGACAACAGCTGGACGGGATTGTGAAGAACTATCCCCCCTTCCCGCCCGGTGACACCCAGCGGATGAAATACTTGGAAGGTTTCATGTCGTTGCGCAAGGAGCTTGAACAGTTGACCTTCCCTTCCGACAACGGCAGACTTGCAGCAACTATTCCTGCCCTTCCGACAAACCCAGCCGATGATACGTCAGATGCCCCGATACACGAGGCACTGTCATCGCTCAATTCTGCTGCCGGCATGATCGCCGCTCAACGGCAGCGCCTCAACGTGGATTATCACGTCATGCTTGCGCGGGCGGCCGATGGTGCGGCGAGCAGCACCCAAGGCGCAACGGTTGCCGATTTCATGCCCGAGTATGGCGCCGCCCAAAAAAGCCGATACATACAGAACGTTCTGACCACGACATCGGCGGGACTCTCTGCGTCAGACAATTCTCTGCTCAAGAACCTCTCGTAGCCACAATGTCCCTCAAGCTTACGCTCAAGCCGCAGGAGAAGATCATCATTGGCGGCGCGGTCATCAAAAACGGTGCTTCCACCAGCCATTTCTCCGTCGAAAACAACGTCCCCGTCCTCAGGCAAACGGATATTATCACCGAGGCCGAGGCCACGACACCCTGCCGCCGCATTTACCTTGCCATTCAACTCATGTATATCGACGGTGAAAAGCGTGCCGACATACTCCCGATCTACCATGACCTTGTGACGGAGCTGCTGGAGGCTGTGCCGAGCATGAAAGACTTGATTTCGCAGACTAGTGAGTATATGGTGGATGGGAAATATTATCAGGCGCTGAAGCAGGCCAAAAAGCTCATGACCTACGAAGAGGAGTTGTTGCGCAATGTATCAAAAACCGACTGACGTTTATACCACTATGCAGAAAGACGGCTTGAGCGGAAGGGAGCTCGAGGCTTCCGTGCTGGCGCGCGCTGGAATCATGCTCAAGCAGGTTACAGAGAACTGGAATGCTCCTGATCGCGACAAAAAGCTATTCGAAGCCATAAAATTCAATCAGAAAGTCTGGAGCTTTTTTCAGGCCGAGTTGTCCAATCCAGAGAACCCCCTCCCCAAGAAGCTGCGGGAAGACATCCTCAACCTCAGCATCTTCATCGACAAGCGTCTTTTCGAGGTCATGGCGTTTCCCGATCCCGAAAAGCTCTCCATCGTCATCGACATCAACTTCAACATCGCCGCCGGGCTGCGCACCAAGCCGGAAAACACCTAGCCAACGTCCAGCACATACCCCTTTTTTTCAAGGTGCTCGATGACTTCGCGGATATGCTCGTAGCCGCGGGTTTCCAGCTCCAGCGACACCTCGGTCTTGCCCAGGGCAAGGGATTTCGAGCGCCTGTCGTGGCTGATCAGGAATATGTTGGCATTTGCGGCCGCGATTTCGGCCGTGAGCTCCGCCAGAGAGCCCGGAAGGTCGTCCAACTCTATCCGCAGCTTCAGGTAGCGCCCGGCCGCCAGAAGCCCCCGGTCCACAACGATCGCGATGGTCTTTACGTCAATATTGCCGCCTGACAGCAGGCAGACGGTTTTGCCGCTCAGCCCTTCGATCCTGTTGTGCAGGGCGGCGGCCAACGGCACGGCCCCGGCCCCCTCAACCAGCAGCTTGGTTCGCTCCAGCAGCGACACGATGGCCAGGGCGATCTCCTCCTCCTCTACCAGCACGATCTCATCCACATAATCCCTGATGACAGGAAGGGTCTTGCTGCCGGGCCGCTTGACCGCGATGCCGTCGGCCAGCGTTACGGTGACGGGCGCCTCGCACGGCTTGCCGGCGCTGAACGAAAGGGACATGGAGCGGGCGGCCACGGACTCGACGCCGATGATGCGCACGTGCGGGGCAATCGCCTTGACCGCGGCCGCCATGCCGGCGATCAACCCCCCGCCCCCCACCGGGACGATCAGGTTCTTGAGGTCCGGTTCCTTTTCCAGTATCTCCAGGGCAATGGTCCCCTGGCCTGCCATGACCAGTTCGTCGTCAAACGGATGGACGAACAGGGCGCCAGTGGAGCGCTGCGCTTCCCATGCCGCCTGGCATGCCTCGTCGAAGTTCCTGCCGGTCAGCACCACCTTTGCCCCATAATCACGCGTGGACTGTACCTTCTGCGGCGGCGTGATCTCGGGCATGTACACCGTGGCCTGGACACCCAGCAGGTCCGCGGAAAAGGCGACTCCTTGGGCATGATTGCCGGCGGATGCCGTTATGACGCCATTGGCAAGGGTGTCGCGGGATTGGGCAGTCATGAAATTAAGGGCGCCCCGGATCTTGAAGGAACCGGTCCGCTGGAGGTTCTCGCACTTGAAGTAGAGCGGCACCCCCAGCTTTTCCGAGTAGTAGTGGGAATACATCAGCTCGGTGCGGCGGACGCGTTTTTTCAGGCGGTCATGGGCTTCCAGTATGAGATCGTAAAGGGGCATGGACTCAGGGCTCCAGGTTAGGTCTACGGGATAGTACCAGATGGGACGGGCAGGGTCAAACGCGAAGGACGGTTTGAGCCTTGGCAAGGCTGTGTCAACCTGATACATTGACAGACATTCCATTGCGCAGGAGGCTTCATGGACCCCGTTCATCACCAGTTGATCATTCTCGGCGCCGGCCCGGCCGGCTACACGGCTGCCGTGTATGCCGCACGGGCAAACCTCGATCCCGTCCTCATCACCGGCCTGCAGCCGGGAGGTCAGCTCACCACCACCACCGAGGTGGACAACTGGCCCGGCGAGCATGAGGGTATCCAGGGGCCCGACCTCATGGAGCGCATGCGGCTGCATGCCGAGCGGTTCAGTACTCGGATGGTCTATGACCATATCAAGCGGGCCGACCTGCTCCGGCGCCCGTTTCTGCTCGAAGGGGATACTGCCAGTTATACTTGTGATGCCCTGATCATCGCCACCGGCGCCTCGGCCAAATATCTCGGTCTTCCCTCGGAAAAGGCCTTCATGGGCAAGGGGGTTTCGGCCTGCGCCACTTGCGACGGTTTCTTTTACCGGGGCAAGGACGTTGCCGTCATCGGCGGCGGCAATACGGCCGTGGAAGAGGCGCTCTACCTGGCCAACATCGCACGCCATGTGACGGTCATCCACCGCCGCGATCAGTTCCGTGCGGAGAAGATCCTGGCGGACCGGCTTATCGAGAAGACCAAGGGGGGGAATGTCACCATCGAGTGGCACCATATGCTGGACGAGGTGCTGGGGGATGGCAGCGGCGTGACCGGTATCCGCATCTGCCACACCAGCGGTTCCACCAAGGAAATCCCCGTGCACGGCGTCTTCATAGCCATCGGCCATTCGCCCAATACCACCATCTTCGAGGGGCAACTGGATATGGATAACGGTTATATCCGGACCCGTGGCGGCTACGAGGGGAATGCGACGGCAACCAGCATCGCTGGGGTCTTTGCGGCCGGCGACGTGCAGGACTACGTCTATCGCCAGGCCATCACCTCTGCCGGTACGGGCTGCATGGCCGCCCTGGATGCCGACCGTTATCTTGAGTTGCTCAACAAGTAGGGAGAGTGAATATGCCCGAAGGACCCGATGACCTGGAAATGCTTCTGGGCGATGTACGCAAGACCATCAGCGACAACGAGCGCTTCTTGCGAACCCTTCTCGAAGATACCGTGGATGCGGGTATTGAACCGGATAATGCGGAGGAGGGGAAGGAAGAGGAGGAGTTCGAGGAGTTGTAAAGCCTCGGATCTCATTCAAAAATATGCAAAAAAAGCCCCCGGATGTTTTCCGGGGGCTTTTTTCATGCCTGATCAGTGATGGGCTTCCCCATCCTTCTGGCCTCCGCCGGGCACGTCGTGGCCGCCGGCCGAGTGGCAGTCGCTACAATTGGTCTTGTACAACTCGTCGCCGATATCGACCGGATGGACGAATTCGGTGACCTTTTTGCCTGCCGGGATATTCTCCTGAACCTGGTTGAGCACATCGTGACAGATCTTGCAATCCTTGGATATGACCCTGCCCTCGGGCGATTTGTGTTTGCCGTCGTGGCAGCGGAAGCAGCCCGGAGTGTAGAAGTGGCCGATATGATTGGGATAGGTATTCCATGCAACCTTCATTTTGGGGAAATAGTTGCGTTTGTAGATTGCCTGGACCCGCGTTATCGCCTGGGAGATGGCGTCAGCCTTTTTGGAGGCCACCTCCGGATAGTTCTTGGCATAATATGCTTTGATGCCGGAATCGATGGCTGCGACCGCCTCCTCGGTGGAGGTGTACGGCTTTTCCAGAAGCTCGACAGCTACCTTCTTGATATAGGGCAGGCCGCGATCGATGGTATTGGAGGCAAAGTTCCTGTCCATCTCTTCGCCCGGCGAGTAGTAGATGTGGGTCGGCTTGTTGTGGCAGTCCGTGCAGTCCATCTCGCGCTTTTGTGCCTTGGCGATCTCCTCCTTGGTGAGGGGCTTGGACGAATCCATATATTCGGTGATCTTGCCGTCCTTGCCTTTGACCGCTACGTAGGGGATGGTGAGCCGCCTCTTGTCCCCGGCAATGAACGTGACCTCTCTGCCGATGTGCCAGTGGATGCCCATGGCATTGGGCGTCTTGGGGGTTCCACCGATCTTGATCAGCAGGTCTATCTGGCGAGGGGTGTTTTCCTCGTTGGGAGCATAGTGATAGAAAATCTTCTGGCGGCCGGCATAGAATTTCTCGGGCCAGTGGCAGTGCTCGCAGGTGCCACGTGAAGGACGGAGGTTCTCGATCGGCGTATGGATCGGTGTAGGCCAGGAATGGGTGGCCACGGCCCACAGCTGCCGCATGCCGGAGATCTTGGCCTTCACATACCAGGCGACCCCGGGACCGACGTGGCACTCAACGCACTTGACTTTGGCATGGGGAGAATTCTGCCAGGCGGTGTACTCGGGCTGCATGGGGGTGTGGCAGAGCTCGCCGCAGAATGCCGTTGATTCGGTAAATTCAAAGCCTTTGATGGTGGATACGCCAATAATGGCAAAAAATACCACTGTTACCACGGCAAAGTAGGCGGTCAGGCGAAGCTTTTGCGGATCGTTGAAATCCAGGCGGGG
>DATBXI010000273.1:0-2057 GCA_036514355.1 Desulfuromonadaceae bacterium | reverse complement strand
CATCTTCCGGTCAAAGGTGGTGCCGGCAGCCTCCAGCTCCGCCATGGCCTCGGTCAGCAGGGCGCGCGCCCGCCGCAGTTCCTCCAGCCCCGAGATCATGGGGAACATGATCCGCACCGGACCGGACGCGCTGACCCGCAGGATGGCCCGCAGCTGCTTCTTGAACTCGTCCGGCATGTTCAGGACCAGCCGGATGGCGCGCACCCCCAGGGCCGGGTTCTGCTCGCCGACCCGGATGAGGCCGTCCAGGAGCTTGTCCCCCCCCGCATCCAGGGTCCTGATGGTGAGCGGGTGGGGGGCGACGGCCCGCTGCATGGCGCTGTAGGCCCGGTACTGTTCCTCCTCGTCCGGCATCTCGGGACGGTTCATGAACAGCATCTCGGTGCGGTACAGCCCGATCCCCTCGCCGCCGTGCCGCACGATGGACATCCCCTCCTCGGGCACCTCCACGTTCCCCTTGAGCAGCATGCGCTGGCCATCGGGCGTTTCTGCGGGGAGCGGCGCGATCTTGAGCAGCTCGCGCTCCACGTACTCGTACTGCTGCTTGCGCCGGAGGCAGTCCAGGAACGTGTCCCGGTCGGGATTGACCACCACCCGGCCGCTGAGACCATCCAGGACGACCGGGCTGCCGTCCAGCAGCAGGTCGGCGATGCCCTCCACACCGACCACGGCCGGCAGCTCGAAGGCCCGCGCCAGGATGGAGGTATGGGAGGTCCGGCCGCCGATCTCGGTGACCATGCCGATGATGCTGCTCCGGTCTATTTGGAGGATATCGGCGGGCGAGATATCGTGGGCCGCGATGATGGTCTGCCCCCCTTCCTGGTGGGAGATGGGCGCGTGGGCCTCGCCTGCCATGTTGCGCAGGATCTTCTCGATGACCGTTTCCACGTCGCTGATGCGTTCGCGCAGGTAGGGATCGCTGATGCCGGCGAAGAATTCGCGGTACCGGTGCAGGGTCCGGCGCAGGGCGCCTTCGGCATTGATCAGGCCGGTTTCGATGTTCGCCGTGGTCTCGCTGAACAGCCGCGAATCCGCCAGGATCAGGAGGTGGGTATCGATGAAGAAGAGATGCTCGTCGCCAATGGACGCCTGCAACTGCTCCTTGAGCAGCTCCAGTTCCTCGCGGGTGCGGCTGATGGCGGCCTTCAGCCGGTCGATCTCGGCGGAGACGGCCGCCTGGCCGATGTCGTACTCCTCGACGCTGACACGACGGCGATCGATGACCCGCAGTCGCCCCACAACGATGCCGGGCGATGCCGCGATGCCAGTGTATACCCGCATGTCGCTACTCTTCGCCGAATCCATTGCCGATCAGATCTCCGATGGTCTGCATGGCCTCGATTTCGTCGGCACCGTTCACCGTGAGGCGGACCGTGCTCCCCTTCGAGGCGGCCAGCATCATGATTCCCATGATGCTCTTGCCGTTAACCTCCACCCCCTCCTTGGCCAGTTTGACCTCGGAATCAAAGCGGCTGGCCGTCTTGACGAACAACGCCGATGCGCGGGCGTGCAGGCCGAGCTTGTTGATAATGACAAATTCCTGTTGGAGCATACATCGTCCGGTTCGTTCTTTGATTGGATACGTTCACTAAACCGTTGATATCATGCCCCCGGCAGTCAGTCAAGAAAAGCGGCTCTTTGCAATGTCCGCACCCCATCTCGACGTCTCTTTGTCCGTTTAATTATATTAATTTTTTATTTACAATGTGTTTTTACCAACATAAAATCTCGAGGCGTCTTTAAGACGTCTGGTTTGCACTATGAGAATTGTCAGGAGGGACTGGAGATGAAGATCAGCACCAAGCTGAGAGCGGGTTTTGCCACGATCAGCGTCTTGGTTGTCGTTGTGGCACTGGTCGGCAACTATGGCATCCGCCGGATGAATCAACTGCTGGAGGAGTATGCCCTGACCGAGGGAAAGATCGTTGAGTCCGCCCAGCGCAGCCGCGCCAACATCAACATACTGCGCCGTTATGAGAAGGATGCCTTCATCAACATCGAATCTCCCGAAAAAGTGGCGGAGTACACCAAAAAATGGCGTGACGGGTACGAGCAGT
>DATBXI010000272.1:0-8259 GCA_036514355.1 Desulfuromonadaceae bacterium | reverse complement strand
GCAATGTGGGTGAGCTGAATACGGAGGTCGAGGAAGTCGTACTGCCAAGTGTGGTACTACCGCTGCCGGTTGTTCCCGACGTTCCTCCAGTTGCCCCGGTGCTTGTACCACCACCGCTTCCCGTGTTCCCCTGCGTACCGCCGGCGCTAGCGCTCCCTGACGTTCCCCCCTGCGTACCGCTAGCCGAGGTTCCGCCACCACTTCCGCCGCTTGCCCCGCCCCCGGGGGTGCCGCTGCCGGACGGAGGCGCTGTCCCCTGCTGCATTCGCTGGATATCCTGCGGCGAGGCGGGCCGGGGAGGTGTCGGGGGGTTCAGCCCGGTCACCGAGGTGAGGGTACCGGGGGTAAGAGTTACGATCTGTCCCGGCCTGAGGGGGTTGTAGCTGTAAACCGTGCCGGTCTGAACGAAAACATTGGTCGTGCTCTGCTGGTGGGCGACGGTGAGATCCGTGCCCCGCACGCCGGCGATGGCGTTGGGGGTGCGCACCTCGAACTTCTTGGCGCCCGGGGCCACCACGTTCTTCAGGTCAACGATGGCCCGCACCTTGCCCCTGGCCAGGCGCACCTCGCTGCCGTTCGGGCTGTTGCCCGAAAAATGCTCGCCAATATCCACGCGGCTCCGCTCTGATATGCGGAGCACCGTGCCGTCCTTGTAGACGACCTCTGCAAAGCCGTTGCTCTTGGTCCGTACCAGATCGCCGCTTGCCACCTGGTCATCGTTCTTGGCCGCTACCGCCGGCAGGGCGCCGCCGCGCATGATGTCCACCGGCCCGGATACGTTACGCAGCGAACCGATGACCGCCGCGTGGAGGTCCGTGGCGCCCCAGACCGCCGCAAGAAGCAATGCAAGGACAAACGTCGTGAATATCCGGGCATATCGTTGTTGTGCGTTCATATGCTCTTCCCCTTAAAACCTGAGTTCGAAGCCCGTGGCGACCACATTGCGCTGATAATCGTACAGGTCAACGTTGGATAGGGCACGCGTGTATGAGTACTGAAGATTGAAGTACAGGTTGCTCATCAGGTGCTGGTTTACGGTGGCAGAGCCGATAAAGATCGTATCCTTGCGGCCTTCCACGCTGTCGTGGTAATCCTGCCAGGTGCCCTCCAGGGAGAAGATCAGCTTGGTCCGCGTGCTCAGCGGCACCAAGCCGTCCATGCCCAGGCGGTTCCCCAAGTTGCGCCATTCGTTGCCCGCGGTGTCCTCGTAGAACAGTTCATAGCGCAGGTTGAGCATCCCCTGCCCTTCGTCGAAAAGAAAGACGTAGCTCGCCTGTCCGTTGTAGATGTCGGCGTCGCGGTTGTTCTGGGGGCCGGGGGCGTTCTGGTACATCTCGCGCCGCGTATATCCCGCCGTTACCTGGCCCAGGTGCTGCGGGGAGAACAAAATGGTCGCGGTGGGCCGGAAGGACACCTGGAGCGAATAGTTATTGTAATCCAGAGTGCTTTGGCTGATGTTCACCGGCAGGGAGGTGAGCAGGATGTCGTCACGGTGGATGGCGGTCAGGGTCAGGCCGTGAGCCAACGTGTTGAACTCGTGCAGCCTGGTGTAGTTGCTGTTCTGGAGGGAGTATTGCAGGTTGCCGGCCCAGCGGCCGCCCAGGGAGGTATCGTACTCGAAACGCAGGCTCTCGTTGAAGCCGCTGTTTTTCTCATTGCCAGGAGCGGTCGTGGCGCTCCGCGCCACCGGAACGGCCGAGGCGTTGTCGTCGTAGAAATAGTTGACTCCGGCGAATAGGTGCCATTTTCTGGCGGCCGCCGCCTCGGTGATGCGCTGGTCGTATTCGGACGCGAATTGCGCGGCATCAGTGCCCGGATAGCGGGTGACAATGGCCTTGAGGCTCTGACTGGCCTCCTTGTTTTTGCCCTGCAGGGCATATACGATGGCGATCTGGAGGTCAACCTGCTGATCGGTTTCGGGGGCGCCGGTCCTGGCGTCGTTGAACGCCACCAGGGCTTCGTCGTACCGCTGCTTTTTCACCAGGAGCTGCCCTTTGAGAAAGGCGATCTCATGGGGTTTGACCTGCTCCTTTTCCGCCCAGGCCACCCATTCCAGCGCCTGGTCGGGCCGGTCCAGGGTATTCAGGGCCCACACCAGGTCCAGTGCTGCGTCTTTCACCGGCGGCTTCGCCCGGACGGCGCTGGTGAAGTTCCCGACGGCATCGCCGTAGTTGCCCGTCTCTTTCTGGCACAAGCCGGTGTAGTAGTCGCTGAGCGGTGTCCTCTCCCGGAGCTGGGTCAGAATCTGGAGCGCCTCTTCGTAGTTTTCCAGGCGGTACTGAACAATGGCTCGTTGCGTCGCCTCGTTGTCCTCCGCAGCCATGCATGGCATCACCATCAGCGATACAGCCAGAAATGCAAAGACAAACCTCATATACCCTCCCCGCAGGACGTGCATCAGAGCCGGCTTGAGAACACACCCGATAATTCATTGATCAGTTACGCGCACACTGAACGTAACGTTAATGTAACGCCGTTATAACATTTTTAAACGATACTACGTTTCCTCGCTTCGCACAAGATAAAAAAACTCCAATCTTTCGAATTTTCATTAATTTTACACTGCGTTAGCACGACGGACACGTTCAGGCGCTGTGCATGGTGCAGGTAACGGAGCATGCGCGCCACAAACGCGAAACGCCCCGTGCGGGGCGTATCGTCACATCATGTATGTGGTTCCATGCGGCCTAATCAAACAGCCCCGTGGACAGGTACCGTTCCCCCGTATCCGGCAGGATGACCACCACGTTCCTACCGCTCCCCAGGTTCCGCGCCACCCGGAGCGCCCCGGCCAGGGCCGCTCCGCCGGAAATGCCGCACAAAAGCCCCTCCTCGCGGGCCAGCCGCCGGCTGCAGGCAACGGCATCGTCGTCGCTTACGGCAATGACCTCGTCATACACCGAACTGTTGAGCACCTCGGGGACAAAACCGGCACCAATGCCCTGGATCGCGTGGGGTCCCGCCGTCCCCCCCGAAAGCACCGCCGAGCCGGCAGGCTCCACTGCCGCGATATGGATGGCCGGGTTGTGGGTGCGGAGGGCCTCGCCCGTGCCGGTGATGGTGCCACCGGTGCCGACGCCGGCCACGAAGCCGTCGATGGAGCGCTCCCCCATGGCCCTGATGATCTCCGGGCCGGTGGTGCGGCGGTGCACCTCGGGGTTGGCCGGGTTCCTGAACTGCTGCGGCAGCAGCCAGCCGTGCCGCTCGGCCAACTCCTCGGCCTGCTGCACGGCCCCTTTCATCCCCTGGCTGCCGGGAGTCAGGACCAGTTCGGCGCCGTACGCCATGAGCAGACGCCGCCGCTCCAGGCTCATGCTCTCGGGCATGGTCAGCACCAGCCGGTACCCCTTGACGGCGCAGACCAGGGCCAGGCCTATGCCGGTATTGCCGCTGGTGGGCTCCACAATGGTGTCGCCCGGCTTGATGCAGCCGCTCGCCTCGGCAGCCTCGATCATGGACAGGGCGATCCGGTCCTTGACGCTGCCGCCGGGATTCGCGGCCTCGACCTTGGCGTAGATATCCGCGCTGCCCGCTTCGGCTATCCTGCCGAGCCTGACCAGGGGGGTGTTGCCGATCTGTCCGAGGGTCGTATCACTGATTTCAATGGGCATGGTTGTATTCCGCGGAGTTGCGGGAGTGTGGATTTTTCGCAAGGTCAAGGAGGGCGAGGAATGGCGAGGAGACGTACTGGAGGTACGTCGCACGAAGCCGTTCCGAAGACCGACGCGGAGATTGCGGAAAAGCCGCGCTCCCTAGATGTAGTACATGAAGCGGTGGTCCTGCTCCTTCTTTATCCCCATCTCCTGGCCGCGCTGACAAAGGGTTTGCAATGTCATGCCCCCAAAGAGCGTGTTGAGGAGATCGCTGGCCTCCTGCCACACCGTTTGGGTGACGCAGTTGCCCTCGAACGGGCATTCGTTCTTGCGTTTCGGCTTCTTTTTCGTGCTGCCGCCGCAATCCGCCAGAAGCGTATCCTGCTCGGTGGCGTTCAAGACCTCCAGCACCGTAATCTCCTCCGGTTTCCTGGCCAGGCAATATCCTCCCTGGGGACCGCGCTTGCTCTTGAGGATGCCGGCGCGCTTGAGGTTTTGGAATATCTGCTCCAGGTAACGGGGGGAAATCTGCTGGCGGCGCGAGATATCCTGGATCTGGGCCGGCATGGAACCGCAATTGTAGGCGATATCGAACAGGGCGCGAAGCCCGTAGCGGCTTTTGGTTGTCAGGCGCATGTCATGCTCCCTTGTGAATAATGTCACACCGACTGACGAGTACTATAACCCACCTGCGCTGTCAAGAAAATAGAGCCCCCATTCCCCCGATTCCACACCGTGCCCCCGGTGCCGGACGACCCGCATCACGTCACGGCCCGCGCCACGGTGATAACCGTCACCTCGGCCGCGCCGGACCGTTTCAGCACCCGGCTGCATTCCTCCGCCGTGCTGCCGGTGGTGAGGACATCATCCAGGAGCAGCACCCGCTTGCCCGCCACCACAGCGGGTGCCGTCACGCGGAACGCCCCTTTGACATTGTCGCGCCGTTCATGGGCCGCCAGGTTGATCTGGGGCTCGGTCCAGCGGGTGCGGGCCAGTGCGCGCCTTGCCAGCGGGAGCCGCCAGGTCCGGGCCAGCATCTCCCCCAGCAGTACCGCCTGGTTGAAGCCGCGACTGCGCAGGCGCCGGACGTGCAGCGGCACCGGCACCATCAGGTCGGGTGTGCGGGACATGACGAACTCCCCCAGGCATTCCGCCGCCATCAGCGCCAGGGGGCGGCGCAGATGGGTCTTGTGGCGGTACTTGAAGGCGTGGATGAGGTCGCGGCCGTACCCTTCGTACAGCAAAGCGGCCCGGGCAGCGTCGAACGCAGGCGGTTCCTTGATGCACCGACCGCAGGGATGGTCGCCCCCCGCCCCAATGAACGGGATGCCGCAGACCGGACAGAGCGGCCCCTCCACCCGCGGCATGCGCTCCCGGCAGGCCGGACAGATGTGCAGCGGTCCGGCATCGGGGATAAAGGTGCGGCAGACGTGGCAGAGCGGCGGGAAGAGGAAATCCAGGAGGGCTGAAATAAATGGCGTCAAGATCATATCTCTCACAGAGCTCACGGAGCACACAGAGCAAGCCGAATTGGTTAAAGCCATCTAAGTGGAAGGACCAATCCAACCAATCCGCAAATTGCCTGCTGCTCTCTGTGCCTCTGTGAGCTCTGTGAGAGCACGCCTTAAGAACCTGACCACATCAGAATCCCAGGTCCGCGTTCACTACCAGCACCCGCAGGTCGGTGAACCGCGGCTTGCGGTCGATGACGGTGGTGATACGGCAGATGCGGTCGGGAGAGTTGCAGTTGCTGCAGAAGCCGGTGCGGGCGCAGGGAGTGTTGAAGTTGAGCCGCTTGGCATTGGGGGGAGAGGCCCAGCGCTTGACCCGCAGCATGGCCTCCTGGGGGGTGCCGTCCACCAGCTTGTTGCGCCCCGCCACCACGATCACCTTGGCCGGGCCGAAGAACATGGCCGCCACCCGGTTGCCGCTGGCATCGATGTTGACCAGTTCCCCGTTCAGGGTCAGGGCGTTGCAGCCGGCAAGGAACAGGTCGCAGGTCAGCTGGCGGCGCATGATCTCCAGCCGCTCCTCGATGGACAGGGAAGACGTGCCGTGGTTGAGGATCTCCTTGCCCTGCTCCCGCAGGCGCTCCTCCACCCCCAGACCGGCAATGGTCATGGAGCCGCCGAACCCCACACTCCGGGCATCGACGGCCTCGTTCACGATGTAGTCGAACGCTGCCTGCGGCGTCGGGCAGTAGATGGCGCCGAAACCGTTCTGCCCCAGCGCTTCCACCGCTTTCTGGCATTTTTGTTCATGGGTCCAGGTTACCAGTTCTTCGGTCAGGCTCATGGTCGTTTCTCCGTTTCTTCGCTCAGTTTCGGGCAGCCGCCCGCCAGTCACTCGGAGATCGCGGGCCGCCCCACCCGCCCTCTCCTCAATACCGCATCTGCACCCGGTAGGTCAACCGCGTCTCGCCGTCCGCCGCTACCGGCAGGGTGTATTCCAGGACCGAGGAGCTGGCCTTGTTGTACGGGTGGCTGGAATTGAGCACCCGCCAGTCGCCCGGCACCGGCTCCATGACCCGCACCACGATAGCTTCCTGCTTGTGGTTGCGGACGACGATCTCGTAGGCAGCCTCGTAACTGTCCTTGGCAACCTTTTTCCAATCGGTCTGTTTCTTGTCGGCCACCACGTCGAAGGCCTCGCCCATCTTGATGCGCAGCTTCTCATCCTTGGGAGTATGGTCGATGGCGTCCTCGCCCACGAACTGCAGCGCCTTGTCCGCATCCTGCTTGTAGACCCGCACGGTTCCCTTGGGGAGCGGCATCCCCAGATGGTTCTTTTCCCGGTTCTCCAGCTCGATGTAGACGCCCACCTTCTGCTTTTTAGCGATCTCGCCGTTCTGGATACCCTGGTAGTAATACGCCGCACCCGCCAGGAGGAACTCCTTCTTCACCGGGATGTTGTCGGCGGAAAGCAGGCTGATCTGCTTGGACTGGTTCTCCTTGATGGTGGAGGGGCGCTGCAGGGTGTACATGTGGTACTCGAACAGCCCCTCCTCCTTGAACTGGGGCGCCGGGGCGGCAAGCGGCATGGGCATTCCCGCACCCTTCGCCCTGCCATAGCGCACATCCTCCTGCACCCGGTTGACGTCACCGGCCACCAGCTTGATGGTCGCGTTCCTGTAGCTGGCGCCGCTGTTGTTGGTGATGGTCACCCATCCCCCCAGGTCGGCCCGGTCATCCCGCGCGTTCAGGGTCAGGACGTAATCCGCCCGCCAGCTGATGCCGCCGGTCAGATAGGCGGCCTCCACCTGGTGCGGCTTCTCGCGGCTGTTGTCCAGCAGCCAGACCAGGGTCGGGCTGGCGATCAGGCTGTCCGGCACGCCGGGGAAGATGACCCGGCCGGGATGGCCGAAGGTGATCTCGTTGCCGATCCGGTAGACCGGGCCGCTGTTGTTGGAGAGAAGCGTGGCACTGACCACCTCCTCCCGCTCGCTGTAGGGGTTTTTCTGGTAGAGCCTGACCTCCCTGCCCACGTACTTGTCCATCAGTTTCTGGGGGCTCAGCAGGTCGTACTCGTAGTTCTGCTCCAGGACGTTCATGCTGTCCGCGTCGGACAGGGAACCGATGCGGACGCTGGCCGGGATGATGCTGGTGGCCACGTCCATGAAGCGCAGTTCCGTACGCCCCCGGGGCAGTTGCACCCGGCGCAGGTCCTTGACCAGCCCCAGGCTGGAGTTGTAGATGGTCACCGCCACGCCGGTCTGGTCGCCCACTGTCGATGTGGTCGTGCGCATCCCGCTGTCGTCGGCACCCAGCGGCAAGGCCGTACCACACCACAGGACTGCCGCCGCCACCGCTGTCGCTGTTCTCCGGAAATATGCGTTCACGGCCCCTCCCATTCAGCGCCCGTTACTTGAGCACCGTGATGGATTTGATCACCACCTGCTGTACGGGCACATCGGCCATGCCGCGGCTAAAGCCGGTCCTGACCGCCTTGATCCGGTCCACCACATCCATCCCCTCCACCACCTTGCCGAACACGGCATAGCCGAAGCCGTCCTGGCTGTTGGCGCGGTCAAGCATGTCGTTGTTCACCACGTTGATGAAGAACTGGGAGGTGGCGCTGTCCGGCGCACCGGTGCGCGCCATGGCGATGGTCCCGCGCTGGTTCTTGAGGCCATTGCCGGCCTCGTTCTTGATGGGCGCATTGGTCGGCTTCTGTCTGAACTCGGTGGTGAAGCCTCCCCCCTGGATCATGAAGCCGTTCATGACCCGGTGAAAGATGGTGCCGTTGTAAAAGCCGCTGGCAGCATAGGCCAGGAAATTCTTGACGCTGATGGGTGCCTCCTTCTCGAACAGCTCCAGCTTCACGTTGCCCATGCTGGTTTCCATGAGCACCTGCGGATTCTTGGCCTCGGCCGTGACGGCCAGCGCCATACAGGCGACCAGGGCAACTGCGGCGAACAGGTTTTTCAACATGGTGACCTCCTTGCGGGGATTGATTGGTTAGCGAGCCGGATAGTACGAAAAACGGCGGTCCGCTTCAAGGGAAATCGCCCTCCACATTCCGGCGTTTTTGCGTTATAGTCCATTGTAACCTTTGTCCCGTCAGCTTCGTCTTGTTGTTAGAACACACAGTTATGTGGGAGGCATTACAATCATGCGCACAACCCTCAAACACCTTGCAGCAGCCGCGGCGCTCATCACCGCCGTAA
>DATBXI010000271.1:0-2757 GCA_036514355.1 Desulfuromonadaceae bacterium | reverse complement strand
AAGTGCCAGGCTCGACCTGCATTCACCCTTCCCCTGATCCCTCCCATCGAGGGAGGGGGGGCTTCTACACGGCCTTGTCCGCAAAGGTGGCCTTGAGGGCCGCCTCGGTCACCAGGGTCTCGCCCACGTAGGCCTTGCCGTCAACCCCCCAGATGCCGCGGCGGTTGAAGGTCGTCTCGATCACGATGCGCAACTGGTCGCCGGGAAAGACCGGCCGCCTGAACTTGGCGTTGTCGATGGACATGAAGTAGCTGACCTTCTTGCGGGTCGCGTCATCGGACGCCAGATAAGCCATGATGCCGGCCACCTGGGCCATTGCCTCGACGATCAGGACTCCCGGCATGACCGGATGTCCGGGGAAGTGCCCCTGGAAAAAGGGCTCGTTGATGGTGACGTTCTTGATCCCCACGCAACGCGTCCCGTGCTCCAGTTCGACGATGCGGTCCACCATCAGGAAGGGATAGCGGTGGGGGAGGATCTTCATGATTTCGTTGATGTCCATCAGCATGGGTGACCTCGTCTTTTAACTTCTGCCACAGAGACACAGAGACACGGAGAAAACCTTTTTTGAAACAGACAGGAAAATCAGTAAAAAAGGTGTTATGTGGTATAGCGCTGACAATCTCACAAAAATCTCCATGGTTCCTCTGTGTCTCCGTGTCTCTGTGGCAGGTTTAGGGTTTGTTTTTCAACTGTTCTTCCAGTTCAGCGATCCGTTTTTCCAGCGTGCCCACGGTCTTCTTCAGCTCCGGCAGCCTGGTCATCACGGCCATGGACTTGAGCCACTCCTTGTGGGGCTGGATGGGATAGCCGCTGTAGCCCGCGTTGGCCTCCAGGGAGTTGGGAACCCCCGATTTGGCCCCCACCATGACGTTGTCGCCGATGGTGATGTGACCCACAACCCCCACCTGGCCGGCCAGGGTGACGTGGTTGCCCACTTTGGTGCTGCCGGAGATGCCCACCTGGGAGCAGATCATGCCGTCCTCGCCGATCTGGCAGTTGTGGGCGATCTGCACCAGGTTGTCGATCTTGGTGCCGCGCTTAACCAGGGTAACCTCCAGGGCGGCCCGGTCGATGGTGGTATTGGCGCCGATTTCCACATCATCCTCCAACACCACGATGCCGATCTGGGGGATGCGGTAATAGGAGCGCCCGTCGGGGGCGTAACCGAAACCGTCGGAGCCGATGACCGCACCGGGCTGTATGACGCACCGCTTGCCGATGCGGCAGCTTTCGCGGATGACAGCAGTGGCGTGGATGACCGTGTCGTCGCCGATGGTCACGCCGTCGTAGACGATCGCGCCGGGATGGATCACGCACCGGTCGCCGATGGTGACGTGGCTGCCGATGACTGCTCCGGGGTGGATGGTGATCCCGTCGCCGAGGGTGACGTTGTCCCCCAGGCAGGCCGCGGAAAGAACCCCCAGAGCGGGGTGGGGCTGGACGTAGAACAGAGTCAGGAGCTTGGCGAAGGCCAGGTAGGGATTGGCCACCTCGATGACGTTGCGGCCGTACCCCTCGCCGCCCGGTGCCATCAGCACCGCGCCGGCCTTGGTCTCGGCCACCTTGGCGGCGTACTTGGGGTTGGCCAGGAAGGTGACCTTATCCGGGCCGGCAGCCTCCAGCGGCGCCAGACCGTTGACCCGGCAGGTTTCATCGCCCCTGACAACGCCTCCCAAGTGGTCGGCCAGTTCTTTCAGTGTCTTGTTCTGTGGCATGCCCGTACCTCATACGGTACAACCCTCCCCTGGGGGAGGAACGTTATTTCTTGCGGCTTGCGTTGAACTGCTTCAGGACGTCATCGGTCACGTCCGCCTTTTCATCGGCAAAGAGCATGCTCTCGTTCCGGACAAGGATGAAGGTATAGCCGTTCTTGCGGCCGTATTCCTGAATGACCTTTTCCATCCCTTCCAGGATCTTGCGGGTGAACTCCTCGTCCTTCTGTTGCAACTCGTCCTGCGCATCCTTGGTGAAGCGCTGGAACTCTTTGAGTTTCTGCTGGTAATCCTTCTCCTTGGTCGCCCGGGTGGCGTCGGTCAGGAAGGTCCCCTGCTTCTCCAACTCGTCCTTGAGTTTCTTCAGCTCGTCCTGCTTGACGTTGATCTCGTCCTGATACTTCTTGAGCCGCGCTGCCAACTGCTCCTTGGCTTCCTTGCCCGCATCGGAACTGTTGAGGGCCCGCTGCATCTCCACATAGCCGATCTTGAGATCAGCGGCAACGGCCGCGCTTGAAGCTACGCAGCTGGCAAAGAGTACCGACAGTACTAACCTTTTCATGGGTTTCTCCTTTGTCCGTGTAATGCAGCCCGTTAGAACAGGCTGCCGATAGAAAACTCGAATCTGCCGCTGCGGCTGTCTATGCCGTCGCGCGGGTTGACGGGTATGCCGTATTCAACACGCAGCGGCCCCATGGGGGATGCCCAGCGGAGGCCGCCGCCGTAACTCATCAGGAACGACCGGAACATGGCCTCGCCTTCACCCCAGGCATTGCCGGCGTCAAAGAACGTCACCCCCTTGATCCCCACATCCTGCAGGATGGGGAAGGTGAACTCGAAATTGCCGAACCCTTCCTTGTTCCCCCCCAGGTAGATAAGGTTCGAGCCGCCGTTGGGATTACCCAGGCTGAATTCGGTGGGGCAGACCGTGCGGGCCTTGTAGCCGCGCAGGGAGCCGATGCCCCCCAGGTAGAACTTCTCGTCGGCGGGCACCAGCTTCCCGCCGACCTCCTGGATATACCCCAGGGTGAACTTGCTGGTG
>DATBXI010000270.1:0-3718 GCA_036514355.1 Desulfuromonadaceae bacterium | reverse complement strand
CAGGGTTAAGGTAATCGGGGAGGTGTAGATGGTAGTCAGTCCGAGCGAGTCAAGAAACGCCACCAAGGCCGGCGAATTTTTTTGCCACTCCAGATAAAACGTCTTCAGCAGCCGCTTTTGCGGTATCCAGAGCCCGGCCGCAAAAATCAGGCCGAGGAGGCAGATGAGCACGATGGTAAAGCGGAGGGAGCTGAGATATTTGATCAGTTTATTGAACATACGTTCTTCAGAGTTCCGGCTGGGGGTAGAGGAATGGCACGAGCGAGCCGTTCACCCGGTTCTCTACCTCACCTGAAATACGTGAAGGCTGGTATCAACGACCAGGTTGACTCCGAAGAAGCAGATAATAACACTGCTCAGGGCAGCAACAGCCAGCCATGCCAGACGTTTTTCCCGCCAGCCGAAGGTGACCCGCAGATGGATGGTAATGCCGTAGATCAGCCATGATATGAGGGACCAGGTTTCAACCGGATCCCAGGCCCAGTAACTCCCCCACAGATCCTTCGCCCAGATGGCGCCGGCCGATATCATAATGGTATCGGTAATGAAACCGAATACCACATAGCGGAAAATCAGCTCGTCGAGGCGGCCGAGGGAGGGAAAACGGTCATAGGCCGGATTCGGCACCTCCCGCGCCTCGCTCTTTTGCTTCAGCAGGAACAGCACCCCGGCCGCCATGGCAAGGGAATAGGCGCCAAACGACAACCACGCGAAGTAGACATGAATGTAGAGCCAGATGGTTTTAAGGCTTGCAGCCATTGGGGTCAACGCCGGGTTCTGCATGTAACCGTAACCGAGCATGATGAGCACCAGAGGCACGGTACCCACGGCAAGCCCCTGCAACTGTTTGTTCTGCCAGCCCACAAAGAGCGTTCCGGCAATGATGAACCAGCCGCCCATCAGTGTATATTCGTAATGCCCCGACCAGGGGAGGTGTCCGGTAGCGTTGAACCTGGCTATGATGGCCGCGGTTTGGGCCAGGAAGCCGATGCCGACCAGCAGGGATATTTTTGAAACAACCCGGGGATTCTTGAATGCGAACGAATAGATGAAACCTCCGCCCGCAAGGGCGTAAATCACCATAGCAACCAGGTAAAATATCATTTCCCATAAAGCCATCGTCGCACCTCTTGGGTTGAAGGGTGAAAGCTGAAGACTGAGACAGCATGGTCAGCGAACTTCCACCGTAACCTGTAATTTAGTAACGTCTCTCAGATATAACGACTGAAGTGGAAAGTTATGACCTCACCCTTCAGCGGTATTCCCCCATACCCGGCACCCGTCCGCAGTTTCTTCCAGCCAGACCCGCTGCGGACGGATGGCAAGTCTCAGCACAAGGCCCACGAGCGCGACAATACCGCCAAGCACCAAGAGCCCTTTGTGTCTTCGGTGGACGACATGGATCTCTGACCACTGCCCCATTTTTTCACAGGAAATGATGAAGTCACCGTGCGTGACCTCCTGGTCAGCCTGAAACACCATATCCGAGACAACCTTCTCGTTGCCTTTGGTAACGACAAGCATAAGATTACTTTTTTCGGGCTGATAATACACCCCGCCGCCAAGACTGTATCCCTGGAACAGCCCGTAAAAACTGTACACGCCACGTTTCTGCACCAAAGGGTTGAGCGTGACTATTGAGTTAAAGACAGGCTGCCGGTTGTCACGGCGTTTGATGACGATCTGCGGTTCGAACACCAGTTTCGCCATGTAGATGTCATAGGCGCCATAACTGACCGGCTCCCTGGGTTTGAGGAGGAATGCCCGGGCTTTCCCCTCTTCCGGATAGAGCGCCACGTCCGTTGCGCCCATGGGATAGACGCTGTCAGGCAGGTATTGTTTGATGATCTGCATCCGTGGCAGCGATGTGGGGATTGCGGCAAGAGGCCCCTTGGTAATGGTGCGGTACGACCCCGTCTTGTTCAGGTCGGTTGCGGGTCCCATGCCATCCAGCACCACGCCGGAGAACTGCCTTAGATTGTCCCAACTGCCGATGGCAAGAAGCAGGAACAGGCCGCCGTACAGCGCCGTTATGCCGACATAGCCCAGGTCACGCTTTTCACCATAATTACCCGCCCTGTCGAAGTGGTAACCGGACTCGGCGAATGATGCCCGTGCTTCCGTTAGCGACAACGGGAACGTAGCGCTTTTGCGCGGTCGGCGGCCCGCGGAACCGTAGCGGATCGTCTTTTTCAAGCGGCCGAGATAGTGCAGCACCCGGCAGCCGGCAACGGCGGCAAAACAGAGATTATTTATGAGCAGGGGCTTGGTGGATCCCAGGAGAAACACTCGGAAGTTCAGCGTCACACTCAGGATAACCAGCAAAGGTATTACGAGAAAGAAGAGCAACGGCCAGGGAGAAACTAGCAGCAGCCGGGAAAGTCTTGATGCAGCTTTCATAAAGTGATCCGATTCCTTCTTATACCGAGGTTAACCTTTTGACAATAAATCATAATAGTACGACAAATCACCACACGTAAGTGAAAACTGCTGATGAAGCAACAACATAGGGGTAGGTTTCAGGCAGCGCGTACGTGCCTCTTACCGCCAAGCCATCTTATTTTTTGGGCTCGTCGTGCTGGTTCAGGCCCACCAGCTCCATGGTGCCGTTTTTTGCACGTTCAAAAGACATGCGCATTTCCGTGTTAACACGCTGGTTTTCCACATGGTAGACCAGGACATGAATGTTGTCGGGCCGGGTGTCGAACTTGAGTTCCTTGGGATTGGTGAGCACTCCGGTCTTCTGGCGCGTTTGCTGAAACTTGGCTACAAAAGCAGCCTCAGGGCCGATTTGCTTGAAACCGGGGGCGGCATCCTTGTAAATGGCCGCAAAGTCGCCGGCCTCCATCCGGGCAAGAACGCGTGCGGCGGCAGCCCGCGCGTCAGCCATGTCTTGAGGCGACGCAACACGCACAGCAGCTTTGCCGGGTGCGGGCGCAGCAGGTGCTGTTGCGGCCTTTTCCTGCGGTGCCGCCGTGCCCGTGCCGGGTTTTTCCTCCTTGGATTTGCTACAGCCGGCAAATGCCACCAGGACAGCGAGCAAACATGCAATTTTGATGCAGTGGACACGGTTCATTTTCATCTCCGTACGTTCAGTAAAGGTATCAACCAAGCCGGTTGGATGCAGCCGAGCTGCTCGGTACTCTTATCACGTATAACGTTTGGATATTACCAGCTACATTTTGCCGCCGTCAATGTAAATATACGCTCCGATGGTACATAAACCGGCATGACGCAAAGACGTCAGCGCATAAAAAAAGGCCGGCACCCAGGTGCCGGCCTCACGTTCATGTGCTGCATTCCGGAGAGGGAGCAGTCTCCCTCTCCGGGTTCACCGAATCTTAGTAGGTTACAGGACGAATAATCCGCTTCAGGAAGCCGTGATTACCCTTGGCCTGGCCTGCGCCATGGTCGTCGCAGCCGCCCCATGTATCGAGGCCTTCGCTGGCAGGACCACCTTCACCGGTGACGGAAGGACCGGAGAGGCCGCTGGCAACATCGCTCTTGATGATGTCAGCGGGTGTGGCTGCAGGCGTGAGAGCGAAGGTGTAGCAGCCGGCGCCGGCGGATGCGGTATTGCTAACCACACCGGTCGTGCCGTTGATGACGGTGGTTGCAGTCTGCTGCCACTGTTTCTGCTCCCAGTTGGTATCGTTGGTGATACCGCCGGTGGTGTAGGTGTAGTTGGGGCCAACGGCGGTGTTGATCGCTACAACCG
>DATBXI010000269.1:0-3289 GCA_036514355.1 Desulfuromonadaceae bacterium | reverse complement strand
CCTGTTCAGGGGGGTGGCCGGAACGGCAACCGCCGTCGTCACCCGCATCAGGGGGCGGATCGAGCCCACCTCCTACCAGCGGCTCGCCACGGATCAGTTCTCGCTCAATGACATCGGAGAGGCGGAACTGATGCTCTCCCGGGCGGTCCCCTTCGACCCCTACGGGGAAAACCGCGAAACCGGCGGCTTCATCCTGACGGACCGTGACTCCAACGCCACCGTGGCCTGCGGCATGATCCTGCATGCCCTGCGCCGCGCCGCCACCGTTCAGCGGCAGTGCGAGGAGGTCGGGCCCGGAGAGCGGGCCGCCAGCCTGGGGCAGCGCCCCTGCGTAATCTGGCTCACCGGCCTTTCAGGCGCGGGCAAATCGACCATCGCCAACTGCCTGGAGCGCAAGCTGCATACCCGGGGACGGCATACCATGCTCCTGGACGGCGACAACATCCGTCAGGGACTGAACCGGGACCTGGGCTTCACCGAGACGGGCCGGATCGAGAATATCCGCCGCACCGGCGAGGTGGCCAAGCTGATGACCGATGCCGGCCTGATCGTGATCACCGCCTTCATATCCCCGTTTCGGGCGGAACGGGACATGGTACGGGAGATACTGCCCGGAGGCGGCTTCATCGAGATACACGTGGATACCCCGCTGGAGGAGTGCGAGCGCCGCGATCCGAAAGGGCTCTACCGCAAGGTGCGCCAGGGGAAGATCCCCAACTTCACGGGCATCGATTCACCCTACGAGGCCCCCGAAAAACCCGAGCTGCGGCTCGATACAACCACCCGGTCGGCCGGAGAGAGCGCCGATACCATCATCGGCTACCTGCATGAGCACAACCTGCTGTAAACCCCCCGCCAGTACGCTTCGGCCTGCTATGCGGGAGCGGGTGGTGCGTTGACATCGGGGAAAATTACACTACGCTATTCATGCAAGGGACGGTGTGTCCCAAAAACAGCATTTCCGGAAGGAGACCACCGATGCAGCACGCTAACGAAGCAAGCCGCAGGGGTCGGCATGCCCTGGCCGGCACTGCGCACAGGGCCCTGTGCCGCGTGGGCAGGGCGCTATTACCCGGCGTCAATGGCGTGTGCCGGTTCACTCTGCACAACGGTCGCCCGTTCTTCAGCCTGGACGAGACGGTTCTCCTGGCCAAGAGCCGCAGGCTCACGGGGCTGGACGATTTCGGGGACGATACCTTCCGCGAGCCGCTCGGCATTCTGCTGCGTTCCTTTGAAGCGGATGCGGACCTGAACCTGGTGGGGCGGATTACGGTGCATTCCGAGATCCTGCGCATGCTCTGCAACAGGCTGCGCATGGCTGAGGATCGCAGGCGTCATCCCGAGATAAAGGACGAGCCGATCCGGCGGCCCCTGTTCATCACCGGCCTGCCCCGCAGCGGCACGACCTTCCTGCACGCGCTCCTGGCCCGGGACCCCCGCTGTCGGGCGCCGCAGATCTGGGAGGTGATGCATCCCTCCCCGCCTCCCGAGGAGGGCTCCTACGACAACGATCCCCGGATCGTACGGACCGAGCGGCAACTGAAGTGGCTCGATGTCCTGATGCCCGAGTTCGAACGGTTCCACCTGATCCATGCGCGGTACCCGCAGGAATGCGTCGCCATCACCGATCACGCCTTCATGAGCTATGTCTTTGAAAGCATGTACCAGGTCTCTTCCTACCGCGACTGGCATGACGTGCAGGACAAGCGCCCCGCCTATGTCTTTCACCGGCAATTCCTGCAACACTTGCAATGGCACTGCCCCGGAACCCATTGGGTGCTCAAGGCACCCAGTCATATGATGGCACTGGATGCGCTCCTGCATGTCTACCCCGATGCGGATATCGTCCAGACCCACCGCGACCCGCTCAAGGTCCTGCCCTCCTGCGCCAGTCTGGCGCAGGTTCTGCACGCGCCGTTCACCAACCGGCTTTACCGGGATGAGATCGGCGTTGAGGTGGTACTGCGTTGGGAGCGGAGCGTCCGGTTGGCCCTGGAGCTGCGCCAGCGCAATCAGAGGATGGGGGAGCGCTTCTTCGATGTGCAGTATCCCGACCTGATGCGCGATCCCATGGCGGTTGTGCAGGGCATTTACCGTCATTTCAACCGGGAGCTCACCGCCGAGGCCGAGGCGGCCATGCGCTATTTCGTGGCGGAACACCCGAAGGACAAGCATGGCCTCCATCGTTATACTCTGGAGGAGTTCGGCCTGGATCGGGAGACGGAATGGCAGAGATTCCGCTTTTACACGGAACAGTACGGGATCGCCCCGGAGCCGTGAAAGCATACCTTTCACGCAGTTTTTGAATCAGACAACAGGAGAACCCTTCCCCCCATGCGCCGCCTCAACGTGATCCTCACGGCCATTGCTGCAATCTTCCTGTTTGCCATGCTGAAGCAGATCGGCTGGTCCGCAATGGGGCATTACCTGCGGGATGTGGGGCCCTACTGGTTCCTGATCCTCGTGCCGTACGGCGTGGTAAACCTCCTGGGGGCCGTTGCCTGGAAGGTGCTGCTGGTCACGGAGGGGGCGTACCCCTCCCTGGGGCGGCTCTTCCTTCTCCGACTGGCCGGAGAATCCCTCAATCAACTCACCCCTGCGGCCTCGCTGGGTGGCGAGCCGTTCAAGGCGCTGCGCCTTCATGCCAGCGGCACCCCCTGGCAGGACGCAACCGCCTCCCTGATCATCCAGAAGGGCTTGATGGCCCTGAGTCTGGTGTCGTACATCTTCATGTGTATTGCTCTGGTCCCGTTCGTCCTGCCGGGAAGCCGCCTTCACCTGAGCGGTCTTGGCCTGGGTGGGGGCGTCCTGGCGGTGTTGACGGTTGCCTTTATGATTGTGCAGCGCAGCAACCCGTGCGCCCTGCTGGTTCGCCTGCTCAAGAAGTGCGGGATGAGCCCCGCGTTCATCCGGAACCGTGAGGCGGACCTTGCTCTTCTGGATGCGGCCCTGGCCGTTTTTTACCGTGAACATACCTGGCGCATCCTTGCCGGTTTTGCAGTCTACTTTCTCGGCTGGGTGCTGCTGTCGGCGGAGGTTTTTCTGATCTTCAGCCTGATGGGGCATCCGGTGGGGTGGGGAGAGGCGGTCTGCCTGGATGGTCTGGCCATGGTCTTTTCCGGTTTGGGATTCATGGTTCCGGTGTCCCTGGGGGTGCAGGACGGTGGCATGGTGCTGCTCTCCCTCGGGTTCAATCTCGGATCGGCCGTGGGGGGCGCGTTCAACATCATACGCCGCTTGCGGGAGGTGTTCTGGCTGCTCCTGGGTTTGGTGGTGGTGGCACGGGAAC
>DATBXI010000268.1:0-8558 GCA_036514355.1 Desulfuromonadaceae bacterium | reverse complement strand
CTTGTGCATCAGGCTTTTCATGCGGTAGAAGTCTTCCAGGGTCGAGTTCTGGGTACCGGCCGCCAGGATCTCCACCCCCAGTTCCCGCAGGGAGTTGACCATGGACCAGGTCTTGACCCCGCCGGTGAAGAGCACGGCTCGCTTCCCCTCCAGCCGGGCCCGGTAGGGGGCGATCCGCTGACGGCACTGTGCCTCCTCCTCTTCCAGTAGCCGTTCCACCCGGTCCTGCATGACCCGCTTCTCCAGGCCCCCCACGGCATCGTCCAACTCCCGGGCAATGTCCCGCAGGGCCTTGGCCGTGTCGGTCATGCCGTAGAACGACTCCTCCAGGTAGGGCATGCCGTAGCTCTTTTGCATTTTTTTGGCCAGGTTGGTCAGCGACTTGGAGCAGATGATGATGTTGAGCCGGGCTCGATGGGCGTAGCGCAGCTCCTCGAATTTAGCGTCACCGCTGAAGCAGGAGAGGATCTGGATCCCCAGCCGGTCGAACAGGGGGAGCATGCCCCACAGGTCGCCGGCGATGTTGTACTCGCCGATCAGGTTGATGGGGTATTCCCCCAGCGCCGGCGGTTCGGCCGTTCCGATCACGCACTTGAACAGGATCTCGCCGGCCAGGCGGTTGCCGATGTTCTTGTCTCCGATGAATCCCGGGGTGTTGACCGGGATGACCGGGATGGGGACCTTTTCGGCGGCGGCCTTGCAGACCGCCTCCACGTCGTCGCCGGTCATGGCGGTCACGCAGGTGGCGTACACGAACATGGCCTTGGCCTCGGGATACCGCCCTGCCAGGTCGAGGATCGCCTTGTACAGCTTCTTCTCGCCGCCGAAGATGACATCGTTTTCCAGCATCTCGGTGGTGAAGCCGCGCCGGTAGAGCTGCGCCCCTGACGAACGGGCGCCCCGATTGTCCCAGGAGTTGCCGGCACAGGCGATGGGGCCGTGCACCAGGTGGATCACGTCGGTGATCGGCATCAGAACCACCCGGGCGCCATCATAGGCGCAGGAGCGTTCCGTCCCCTCCCCAGGTTCGGACTTCTTGCAGAACTTGGGCGCCCCCTTGTCGTGGGTCTCGCAATTGTCAGTATCGTACCAGTCGGGTTTTGCCATGATATCCCTCACCTGTTTTCGTGGTGAGTCCTCGTGAGCACCGCAAGCAAAAAGGCGCCCCATGGTTGAAAATGGTGGCGCCTTTGCCGGGTGAATCGCGAAAACTGTTGTGATGTCAGCATAGGAGCATTTGGCGTGCCAACATCGCCAGTTAATCATATCATGCTGATACTATTGTGATTTTTGCCAAGAGGTTCCTGTGTTGTTCGCTTGAGTGCTCATATATTAAGCACAGGCGAATGCGATGCGCCTGAAAAGGGGGTACTCATGCGAAGAATGCGGAGAGCGGGGGGAAATTCAGAAACGGACCTGACCATCCAGAGAGCTAAAACCGATTCCCCCCTTTGCAAAGGGGGGCGAGGGGGGATTTGATTTTTCAGACTGACAGACGGCAAATCCCCCTCAATCCCCCTTTTTCAAAGGGGGAAGACACCGGCTACCCGAACCGGTAGACCTGCCTGCCGTCCTGGTACAGCTCGATGGGCCCGTCCTGGGACACCTTGATCACCTTGCCGAAATAGGAGGCGGCACTGGCTGCCGTGGTCCTGCCTCCGCCGGTGACTACCTCCCGGGCATGGGAGGTGTCGAAGATGAAGCCGGTCTCCATAAGCCTGCCTTTGGTGCTGAAGACCGTCATGCCGTCCGCCGAGAGGATGCGCAACAGGAGCCCGGCCTGCTTCAGGTCGCCGATGGACCTCCCCTTGACGCGCCCGATCAGCAGGCGGCCGACCGGGTCATCCCCTCCCACCGAGCCTTTCTTCAGGGTGGCCAGCTGCCGGGCGCCCCGGTCGTAGATCAGGATAACCGTGCCGTGCCGCGCCTTGGAGAGGGCATAGACCGTCCAGAGCAGTTCGTCGATGGCCGTCGCGTCGATGCTTCCCCCCAGGAACGAACGGAAGATGTCCGGATCGAAGATGGCCCACCCCCCTTTGCGCCGTACCAGCAGCCTGGCCGGGCTGATCAGCACCTCGATCTCCGAGGCCTCGTTGACCGTTACGGCAAAGGCGCCCTGCCCGGCGCGCCGCACCAGGGAGAAGATCTCACGCTGGGTCATACGCTCCACATCGGTGTACAACGCCGTGGGCGTGGTACGGAGGACGCCGGTCACCTGCATCTGGATGGTGGCGATGAAGAGCAGGTTGGTGCCGTCCACGAAGCGGTAGGTCAGGGGGTTGTCGAAAAAACTGGGGGAGATGTCCGCCTGGGGTTGCAGGGGGATCAGGGTGTGGCGCCGTTCGCGCACCAGCTTGCGCAGCGCCGCCTGGGTGGTGCGGTGGACGAGGAACCCGGTGGTGGCCGGTTTCCCCTCGTAGCGCTGGTAGGAGAGGTTCTTGAGCAGCTGGACCAGTTGCTGGATCGGCCAGAACCCCTTGCGGTGGTCCCCCCGCAGAAAGCGGGCCACCGTGATGTCCATGATCGAGGCCAGCAGCGCCGTGCGGAAGTGGGCCGCGTACCCCTCCTGGCGAAAGCCGCTGTACATGGCGGAAAAGGCGGTCAGGAGTTCGCGGCAGACGGCCTCTTCGGTGCGGGTGAAGTCCAGGCCGGAACGACGGGCCGTGAAGAGGTAGGGGCGCTCATCGATGGTGGCCGGCTCGTGGATTTCGTTCGCTCCCACGGTGTTGGCGGCCCCACCGCTCCGGAGGTCCACCTCGGCCCCGCCGAGGAGGGAGCGGATGTTCCCCCTGATGGCATTGAATGCGGAAATCGGCATGGATCGCTCCCCATGGCGTTGATTAGCAGTAGTGGAGAGTGTAGCAGGTTTTTGCGGGTGGTACACGGTATATCAGCCGCCCGCGGCCAGGGCTGCCCACCAGGAGACCAGTACCGCACCAGCGCTGAGCAGTGACAAGAGAACGTTTGCCAGTGGTCCGGGACGGCCGTGCCGGGCCACGAGCGATTCCGTTATCAGCCCCAGGCCGATCCCGAAGCCGAAGCCGAACAGGTGCGCACCCAGGTCGGTATGCGTACCCTCCGTGCCCAGCAGAGCCAGCAGCGCCAAGGCAGCAGCCACCGGCAGCGCCCGGCGCCGGTGGTAGCGGTGGCGCACGGCGCTGATGGCGGCCAGGAGGCCGACCGCCCCGAACACCAGAGTGGAGGCGCCTACCGAGTCGTGGGCAGGGGACTGGCACCAGGCATTGGCCAGGTTGCCGAGGGCGCCGGCGGCGAGCAGCAGGCACCAGGCCAGGCCGGAGCCGAGTTCGCGGCAGAGCAGCAGGATAAAGACGCCGCCGATGGCCAGGTTGCTGACCAGGTGCAGGCCGTCGCCATGCAGGGTGAGCGCAGTGACGGGCCGCCACCACTCACCCGCCAGGATCTTGCCAGCCTGGGCGCTGCCCAGTGCGACCCACTCGGGCGGATTGGCGCCGGGCAGCGCGGCATCCAGTTGGATGAGATTGTGGAAGATTGCCAGCAGGAACAGGACCGAAAGGGTGGCCAGGGTGTTGTCCGCCAGGGGGCGGGGTGACGGGGGGAGGGGAGGCCAAAAGCGGTTCTCCTCCTCGAACAGGCGCAGTTCGTTGCATGCCGCGGCATGGGACTCCGTCGGCACCAGCAGGCGCCACCCCTGCTCCCCCTGTTCGATGCGGCAGGGTACGGCGCGGGCATCCAGCACCAGGGCCCAGAGGCGAATCCGGCGTTCGGAGAGCGGGCTGCCGGGCTTCCCCGTGATGGATCCGGGAGCAATCTCCAGCCAGTGCTCCGTCTCTGCATCGGCTATTTCATGGTCGTGCCCCATCCCAACACCATAACCATCCCTGGCGCGCTTTGCCACACCATTGCCATGAAATAAGTGTTGTCCATTGCCGGCACCCTGAAATCAGCAGGTCAGCTCACGGCATACGTTATTTCGTGAACGTGGCATTCTCGATAATGGCCTTGTAGTGGTATCCGCTGCCAAAGTCACGGTCCTTGGCCAGGGTCCCGCTGACAATAACCACATTCCCCACAGCCACCAGGTCCTGAGAGGTGCAGACCAGCGTGTCGGTCCCTTTGTCCCGGGAGCCGGTGCCGTCCTGGATATGGATCCAGTTCCGCTTCATGATGCGGGGCGACACCTTGACCACCTTGCCGCTGACAACGATCCGCTTTCGGTCCAGTTTTCCCCCGTTCATAAACGCTTCCGCGACGGTGATCGCATTGGGACCGGTTGCTTTGGCTACGGAAATTTTCGCATCCGGTGCAGCGGTGGTGCCCTTGCTTGGCGCTTCCGGCACCTTACGCAAGTCGGGCGCGGTCACCGGGCCATCCGAGAACACAACCGCACCAAACGTCCGCTTCAGCCCCTTGCTCTCGAAATTGGTCATCACTATTCCCGGTTTGAAGCTCATGCTGCTGCCCACTTTGATCGGCATTTCCATTATCGCCACCCAGACCTGGGCGCCGTTCTTCTGTTGCAGATGCACGTAGCAGTAGCCGTTATTGTGGATGGTCTCCAGCACCGTGCCGCTGATGGGTTCGGCCGTTTGTGGGGACGCCTCCATCGCCTCGCCTGTACCCATGGCCGGCATGACCGGGGGGGCAGGTTGGGCGGTACGGGGCGGAGTGGTTGCCTGGTTTTCAGCGGCCAGAACGGGGAGAGTTGCGAGCGTGACAAGCGACATCGAGAGCAATACGGTTTTTTTCATGCAATCACCTTTGCAGAGCGTAGTGTATCCGGTCACAAAATAGTAAACAAAGCAACCCGGTTGTACAAGGATTTACTGTGTCTGCTGCCGGCAACAGGGCCGTACCAAGGACCCAACAGGCTGATCTCAAAAAAAAGGACACCATCCGTTTCCGGAGGTGTCCTTTTTGGGCAACTGCCTGGCGAGCGTATCAGCGCATCATCTCGAACTGCCGGTCCTCGCAGGTTTCATCCGTGATGTCGATGAACTTGTTGCAGATCTCGGTGACCATGTTGATGACCCCCTGGTAACCGATGATCGGGTAGCGATGCTTGTTGACCCGGTCGAAGACCGGGAACCCGAAACGGAACAGCGGGATATTGGCATCGCGGGCGACGAACTTGCCGTGGGTGTCGCCGATGATGGCGTCCACCGGGTCGGTCATCAGCAGGCTCCGCAGGTGCCACAGGTCCTTGCCCATGTAGATCTTGCCCTGTTTGCCGTACATGGAGGTTTCCAGCAGCGCCTGGAGCTCCTTCTCCACCTTCTTGTTCCCCTTGCTGCAGAGGATGTGGTAGGGGACCGCCCCCATCTCCAACAGGAAGGAGACGTAGCCGATGAGCTGATCCGGGTCGCCGTAGAGGGCGAATTTCTTGCCGTGAATGTATTGGTGGGCATCGGTGACGGCGTCCACGGCCCGGCCGCGTTCGGCCTTGAGGGACTCCGGTACCGCCTTGCCGGTCAGCTCGGCGATCTTCATCAGGAGGGCGTCGGTCTTGGCGATGCCCAGCGGCATCGGCAGGGCCGCATGTTTGCCGGAGTAGTTCTCCTTGGCCCAGGCGTAGGTCTTGGTGGCCGAGAAGGGACCCAGGTTGATGGTGATCTTGCCGTTGATGGAATCGCCGGCATCGTCCAGCTTGGTACCGCCGGGATACATGCGGTAGGTGCCGTCCAGGGGCGAGTCGAACACTTCGGAGATGTCGCCCAGAATGACATGGGGAGCGCCGAACGCCTCGAAGATCCGCTTGTACTCCCGGAAGTTGCCGGTGTTGGCGTCAAAACCGGGGATCAGGTTGATCTTGCCGGTGCAGCGTCCTTCCACCTTTTTCCCCTCGGTCAGGGTCTGGAGGATGGAGAGGAGCATGGCGTCGTAGCCATGGATGTGCGACCCGTTGAAGCTCGGGGTATTGGCATAGGGGGTCGGTATGTCGGCCGGAACGATCCCTTTGTTGCGGGCATTCTTCAGGAATGCGGTCAGGTCGTCGCCGATGATCTCCGGCATGCAGGAGGTGAAGACCGGCACCATCTTCGGTTTGTACAGGGCGATGCAGTTCTCCAGACCCTCGTGCAGGTTGTTCTGGCCGCCGAACACGGCGCCGTCCTCGGTCATGGCGTCGGATACCGCCGGCGCCGGCTCGCGGAAATGGCGGTTCAGGGTGGAACGGTAGTAGGAGGCGCACCCCTGGGAACCGTGCACGAACGGCAGCGACCCTTCGAAGGCGTGGGCCACCAGCTCGGCCCCCAGGGGCTGGCAGGCGTGGGGCGGCATGATCACCAGGGCCTCGCGCTTGAAGTTGAGTTCCTTGTATTCCTCGGTGTTGATCCAGGCCGCGACCTTTTTGATCTCTTCTACGGGAGTCTCTGTAACTGGCTTTACAGCCAAACCTAAATTATTTGCCATTGTCGTATCTCCTCTCCGGAACTCATCCGTTCACGGTAGATGTCGCTGTTGTTATTGCAATCGAGTCAACTGCAATAGAACGCGGAAAAGGCCGGATCAGGACGGATTATCGCGGATTAATCGGTATATGAATTGAATGTAAATCCGCGTACATCCGCCGCATCCGCGTTTATCCGTGTTCTATTGCCGTTCGGTTTTCAAAACGGACTCTTCACCAGATTCCACGTAGGGCTGTTGATCGCCATGTCGATGTCGCGGGCGAATATCGGGAACCCCTTGTAGCCATGATACGGGCCGGAATAGTCCCAGCTGTGCATCTGGCGGAACGGCAGCCCCATCTTCTGGAACATGTACTTCTCCTTGATCCCGGACGCCACCAAGTCGGGCTTGATGACGTGGGCGAACTGCTCCAACTCGAACTCCGAGGCGTCGTCGAACACGACCGTGGCATCCGGCATCTCCGGGGCGGTGCGGTCGTAGTCGTCGGTGTGGGCGAACTCGTAGCCCGAGCCGACGCAGACCATGCCCAGGTCCTCGTAGGCGCCGATGGTGTGGCGCGGGCGGAGGCCACCCACGTAGATCATGACCTTCTTCCCATCCAGGCGCGGCTTCACCTCGTCGATGATCGCCTGGCAGACCGGATCGTATTTGGCGATGACCGCCTCCACCTTCGCCTTGATGGTGTCGTCGAACAGCTCGGCCAGTTTGCGCAGGGACTCCTTGATCTTCGTGGGGCCGAAGAAGTTCAACTCGATCCAGGGGATGCCGTACTTCTCTTCCATGACCTTGCACATGTAGTTCATGGAGCGGTAGCAGTGGATCACGTTCAGCTTCACCTGGTGGGTGGCCGCGATCTTTTCCATCTCGCCGTCGCCGGTCCAGACCGCCTTGACGTTGAAGCCGCACTCCTCCAGGAGGGGCTTGGTGGACCAGGCGTCGCCGCCGATATTGTACTCGCCGATCAGGGCGATGTCGTAGGGGCCGATGGGCTCGCTGAACTCGCGGGTCTCGATGATGTAGTCCCGGATTGTGTCGTTACTGATATGGTGGCCCAGGGACTGGGAGACCCCGCGGAACCCCTCGCAGTTGCAGGGGATGATGGGGATGTCCAGCTCCTTGGAAACCTGCTTCGAGGTGGCGTTGATGTCATCGCCGATCAGGCCGACCGGGCATTCGGACAGGACCGAGATCCCCTTGGCCAGGGGGAAGAGCCCCTTGGCCTCCACCAGCAACTGCTTCAGCTTCTTGTCGCCGCCGTAGACGATGTCCTTTTCCTGGAAGTCGGAGGTGAACTGCATGCCGAACTGATCGACCCCCAACTGGCCGGTCATCAGGTTGCGCCGGGTACCCCAGGAGTACCAGCCGCAACCGACCGGGCCGTGGGACACGTGGACCATGTCGCGGATCGGGCCCCAGACGACTCCCTTGGCGCCGGCATAGGCGCAGCCGCGGGCGCTCATGACGCCGGGCACGGTCTTCTTGTTGGACTTGACGCAGGCGCTGGCAACGGACTGGTCGTTGGGCGCCAGGTGCGGCGCGCGCTTCTTGCGTCCCTTCTCGGGATAGGCCTCCAGGGTCTTGTCGATCAACTCCTGGGTGGATTCTTTGGTGATGCCTTCTATAGTCTTTATCTCATGGGACATAATTAGCTCCTTGGATTTGGTTCTCATTCGTCCCATCGGTCCTATAGAGTCCCATAGGTCCTGGGACTTATAAGACCTATGAGACCTATGCCATGTTACGCCGCAGCCTCGGCTACGCCGACGATGCTCTCGTCCTCAGCTTCCATGATGCCGAACTCCATGAGCAGGTCCTCCAACTCTTCCATCTCCAGCGGGGTCGGGACAACCAGCATCTTGTTGTCCAGGATCTTCTGGGCCAGGGTACGGTATTCATTGGCCTGGGGGTGCTCCGGAGAGTACTCGATGACCGTCATGCGGCGCAGCTCGGCCCGCTGCACCTGGTTGTCGCGCGGCACGAAGTGGATCATCTGGGTGCCGAGCTTGTTGGCCAGGGCCTCGATCAGTTCGTATTCCTTGTCGGTCTTGCGGGAGTTGCAGATCAGTCCGGCCAGTCGGACCTTGCCGGAGGAGGCGTATTTGAGAATCCCCTTGGCGATGTTGTTGGCGGCGTACATGGCCATCATCTCGCCGGAACAGACGATGTAG
>DATBXI010000267.1:0-2111 GCA_036514355.1 Desulfuromonadaceae bacterium | reverse complement strand
TTTTCACATGCAACGAACTGCCGCTGCGTGTTACCGCAGCACGGCAGCCAGCAGATCCAGCAGCGGCGACGGGTAGATCCCCAGGAACAGGGTGGCGGCAGTAGGCAGAGCCAGGGCAAAGGTTTCGGACGCCAGGAGCGGGCGGGGCTCCACCGCCGGGGCATCGGTGGGGCGCATGTAGAGCGTGACCACCACCCGCAGGTAGAAGAAGACCGCCACCAGGGCCGTCAGAATGCCCGCAATCGCCAGGGTGACCTCTCCCCCCCGCAGGGCAGCGCTGAACACCGCGAACTTGGCCATGAACCCCCCGGCGGGCGGTATGCCGGCCAACGAGAAGAGACCCACGGCCAGGGTTGCCCCGGCCAGCGGGTTTCGATACCCCAATCCACGATACTCCTCGATCCCGTCCCGCTCGTTGTCGTCCGACAGCACGGCAACCGCCCCGAAGGTGGCCAGTCCGGCCGTTGCGTACAGCACCACATAGAAAGCCGCCGCCCGCATGCCGCCGGCCGGTGCCGCCACGAGCCCCAGCGCCGTGTAGCCCATCTGGGCCACGGATGACCAGGCCAGCATGCGCTTGATGCTCGTCTGCGCCAGGGCCGCCAGGTTGCCGCATACCATGGAAAGGAGCGCCAGCCACCAGAAGATCGCGTGGCCGGCGTATCCGGCGCTGAAGAGCGGCATGAGGAGCAGCACCGCCCCCAGCGCGGCTCCCTTGGAGGCGGTGGAGAGCAGCGCCGTCACCGGCGCGGGCGCCCCCTGGTAGACATCCGCCGTCCAGAGGTGGGCCGGCACCAGGGAGAGCTTGAAGGCCAGGCCGAAGAGGATCAGGCAGATGCCGGCCAGGACCAGGTTCCCCAATGGCTGACCCGTCCCGTGGGCCACGATCTCGGCCCATTTCACGGTGCCGCCGCCGGCATAGACCAGAGCGATCCCCATCCCCAGGATGGCGGCCGACAGGGTCCCGTTGAGCAGGTACTTCAGCCCCGCCTCCCCGCCCCGCGCGGAGCCCCGCTCGACGGCCGCCAGGATGTAGAAGGCAAAGGTGAAGGACTCCAGCCCCAGGAACAGCATCAGCAGGTTGTTGGCTCCGACCGCGGCCCCCATGCCGACCAGGGCGAACAGAAGGGTTGCGGGGAACTCCTCCCCCGCAATGCCGCGCCTGCGGTTGTACCCCGCAGCCAAGAGCAGGGCCGCGATGCCCGCAATATCGAGAAAACACCAGAAAACGCGGGCAAAGGGGGTGACGCTGATGCCGGGCATGGCGGACGTTGCCGGCACGGCCACGGTCCAGATAAGAGCGCACACGACGATAGCGATGGCCAGTTCGTACAACCATCCCCCCGGACGCACCACACCTGCCAGGAGCACCAGCACGCTGCCGCCGGAGAGGATGATGAGGGGCATGAGCGCCGTCAGATCGCCAACCGTCACGGCACACCTCCGGTCAAAAGCTGTACCGGGGTCTTAATCAACTCCAGCAGCGGCGCCGGATGGACCCCCATCCAGATGTTCACGAGACCTATCACGGCCAGCAGGCACATCTCCCGCAAGTTCAGGTCGGCGAGCGCCAGCGGCTGCCGTTCCTGCTGGAACAGCACCTCCTGCACCAGCCTGACCATGTAGATCAGGGTCAGGACGATGCCCGAGAAGGCCAGCACCGCGGCCACGGGAGCGACCGTGAAGGTGCCTGCCAGGACGAGGAACTCGCCCACGAAGTTGTTCAGCCCCGGCAGCCCCACCGGGGCCAGGGAGAAGAGCAGGAAGAAGAACGACCAGAGCGGCAACCTGCCCCACAGGCCGCCGAATGCCCGGATCTCCCGGGTATGGGCCCGCTCGTCCAGCATCCCCACCATGCAGAACAGGGCGCCGGTAGTCACCCCGTGGTTGGCCATCTGGATGATTGCGCCGGACAGGGCCACCGGCTGCCAGGCGGCGATGCCGATGGCCACGTACCCCATGTGTCCGATGCTGGAGTAGGCGATCAGGCGCTTCATGTCTTCCTGGGCAAAGGCCACCAGGGAGGCGTAGACGATGCCGATGACGGCCAAGGTGTAGAGCAGCGGGGTCAGGGCCTGGGCCGCAAGGGGGAAAAGCGGGAAGCCGAAACG
>DATBXI010000266.1:0-6339 GCA_036514355.1 Desulfuromonadaceae bacterium | reverse complement strand
ACAGCCTGGCCATAGGCCAGGCGCTCGCCCTGGATGAGGCGGAGCAGGAGCGGCTGCGGCTGGCCGCTGCCCTGCACGACGTGGGCAAGATCGGCGTGCGGGACAGCGTGCTGCTGAAAACCGACAAGCTCACCGACGAGGAATTCGCGGAGATCCGGAAACATCCCCAGCACGGCGAGAACATCCTCAAATACATCAAATACTTCGGACCGGTTATCCCCGGTGTCAAGCAGCACCATGAGCGCTATGACGGCAGGGGGTACCCGGACGGGCTCAAGGGTGAGGAGATCGACCTCACCGCGCGCATCATCGCGGTCGGCGACACCTACGACGCCATGACCACGGACCGCCCCTATCGTCGGGGGCTGGAGCGGGCGGTGGCCCTGGAGGAGATCCGCCGCTGTTCCGGAGCCCAGTTCGATCCGATGGTGGTGGAGGCGTTCCTGGGGATGTGGGAGGAGGACGGCCGCCTGCCATGCCCGGAAACCACCGACGAAGTAGCGTTGAACGCGTGATCCCACACAGGAGGGGAAGCCATGGCCAAGATACTGATCGTTGACGACGAACCGCACATCCGACTGCTCCTGGAACAGACCCTGGAAGAGCTGGAAGACGAGGGGGTCGAACTTTTCAGCGCCGCCAACGGTGAAGAGGGGCTCGACACCATTCGCAGAGAGCGCCCGGAGTTCGTGCTGCTGGATGTGATGATGCCCAAGATGAGCGGGTTCGAGGTGTGTCACAGGGTGAAGAACGAGCTGGCGATGAAGGACGTGTACATCGCCATCCTCACGGCCAAGGGGCAGGAGTTCGACAAGGTGAAGGGGAACGAGGTGGGCGCCGACATCTACATGACCAAGCCGTTCAATCCCGATGAGGTGCTGAAGATGGCGCGGGAGGTCCTGAAGCTGTAACGAGAGGTGCTGCCTGTCGCCGCAACAACAAACGCCCCGCCGGTTCTTCGGCGGGGCGTTTTTGCGTTGATGGGGTACGGTTGTCGCGTGCGATCAATACTTCCGGTCGGCGTAGTCCACCCAGCCGCCGGCCAGCACCAGGGCCTTGTCAAAGGGGGAGAGGTCGAAGCCGAAGCTCTTCTGCTTGCCGTTGCCGCTCATGATCAGGGTCTGGGCCTCGATGTCGATGCTCATGCTGGCATCCTCGTCGCCGGCGTGGGAGAAGATCAGGTCCAGGTCGGCCTTGGGCAGCTCGATGGCGGCCATGCCGCAGTTGAACATGTTCTGGCGGAAGATGCGGGCAAAGGACTCGGCGATCACGGTGGTGATGCCGTTCACCTCGAACACCCAGGGGGCGTGCTCGCGGGAGGAACCGCAGCCGAAGTTGGCGCGGGAGAGGATCACCCGGGCGTTCCGCGTTTTCGGCCCCTTGGGGTCGAAGCCGGGGAGCTTCAGGTCCTCCAGGATGTAGGGCTTCAGGTCTTCCTTGGTGATCTCGGTCAGGTACTTGGCCGGGATGATCTCGTCGGTGTTGATGTCGCTGCGGTCGAGGAAGAGGACAGGGCCTCCGAAGGTTTTCATATTTCAACTCCTTGCAAGAGAATGTTTTTAATGGATAAAAGCCATCATAATGGAACGCGGATCACATCTGATTTTGGCGGATTAACGCGGATAAAAGCTCTATGGTTTTAAAATCCGCGTAAATCCGTCGCATCCGCTTAATCCGCGTTCCATTGCCTTTGCCTTAAAGGTACTTGCGCGGGTCAGCGATTTTGCCTTCAATGGCGCTGGCCGCGGCCGTTGCCGGCGACATGAGGTGCACCATGCCCCCCTTGCCCATGCGCCCCATGAAGTTGCGGTTGGTGGTGGAGGCGCATACCTCCCCCTCGGCCAGGACGCCGTTGCTCATCCCCAGGCAGGCGCCGCAGGTGGGGTTGGTGACGCAGAAGCCCGCCTCCATGAAGATGTCGATGAGCCCCTCTTTCATGGCCTCCTGCTGGATTTTGGGGGTGGCCGGCGAGAGGATGCCGCGCACCGTGGGGGCCAGCTTGCGCCCTTTCAGGATCTGGGCGGCGATGCGCAGGTCCTCCAGGCGGCCGTTGGTGCAGGAGCCCAGGTAGACCTGGTCCACCGGGGATTCGGGCATCTCCCCCACCACCTTGGTCTGGTCCGGCTTGTAGCCGAAGGTAACGGTGGGCTGGAGGTTCGTGACGTCGATGTCGATCACCTGGTCGTATTCGGCGTCGGCGTCGGCTCGCCACCGGGAATATTCGGCCAGCGCCGCTTCCTTGGAGGCGAACTCGTCCTGGATGAAGGGCCAGAGGTACTCCACGGTGGTCATGTCCGGCATGCAGATGCCCGAGGTGCCGCCCGCCTCGATGGCCATGTTGCACAGGGTCATGCGTGATTCCATGGTCATGGCGTCGATGGTGTTGCCGTGGAACTCCATCACCCGGTCGGTGGCGCCGTTGACGCCGATCCGGCCGATGATGTGCAGGATAACGTCCTTGGCGTAGACCCCCGTGGGGAGGGTGCCGGTGACGTTGAACTTGATGGTCTTGGGCTGGCGGAAGGCGCAGACCCCCTTGAGGATGCCCACTTCCAGGTCGGTGGTGCCGATGCCGGCGGCAAAAGCGCCGAAGGCGCCGTGGGTGCAGGTGTGGGAATCGCCCATGATGACCGTGTAGCCGGGGCGGATGAATCCCTTTTCCGGGAACAGGGCGTGGCAGACGCCGTTGGCGCCGATATCGAAGAAGTCCTTGATGCCGTGGCGCCGGGCCCAGTCGCGCAGAATCTTGGCCTGGGTAGCGGTCTTGGTGTCTTTGCTGGGGGTGACGTGGTCGATGACCGCCTTGATCTTGGTCGGGTCGAAGACCCGGTCCTTGTTGCGCCGGATCAGGTCGTCGATGGCGATGGGGGTGGTGATCTCGTGGCAGAGGACCACGTCCAGTTTCAGGACCTTGGTGCCGGGGAACGGCTCCTCCACCAGGTGTGCGTCAAAAATCTTCTCTGCGGTTGTTTTTCCCATGGGTTCATACCTCGCTCAAAGCTGTAATGATCCCATGTATACACGATTCCGTGCGACAGCGAAAGCAGTATGTGGTGATGTTGCCATCGCGAACCGCGATGGCGGGGGGTGTTGTTTTGATGCTGGTTACATCATTCGATGCATTGCTGGTGAAGAGCTGGGAGATGGCAGGCATATTTGTCTGCATAAAGCCATAGAGCGTTGTTTTCCCCAATTGTCTTCAAAGATAGGAAGAAAGTTTGAGTCAGCTTCTTAGACGTTCCTGTCAGGACAAAACTCAGGGTGATTGGCGCGCAACCACTCAAGTACGACAGCTCGAAACTCAACGACAAACCCAATCAACTCCGCAACCTCTCCTTCGCTGGTGGCGCCGACCCGGTCGTATTCGACCGTGTTGCGTTTGACCCTGCATGCGTCGAGATAGTTGGCGTCCTCATAGCGGTTGGAGCCGAGGATCAGAGGGAGGGCCTGAATTGTGCGGTAATGCTGCAAGCCTTGACCGGCACGGTAACCTTCGGCATGGAGTAGTATGGTACAGAGTTTGAGAGCTGCGTTGTAAGCGATGCCGAATTGCCAGTCCGTGGAAATGCCGCCGGTGCTGGCATCGGCGATATCACGGTCTGCAATTGCCAACAGGTCCGAAATCTCCTGCGGACTGCTAGTATGGCTTCGCAGCCAGCCGTATTCAGCCCATTTCTGCAAGGTCATGTTCCGTGCCTTTCACGAATAACCAGGATGAAGAAAGAACGCTGGTAACGAAATGTTCTTTCTCATGTTTCCGCCTCAGAAATTCTTCCGTGCTGAACACATGGGGATTTACCTCGCGGCCGATGGCTGATCTGAAATCGGCCAGTATCCCCGACAACGCACGCAGTCCGATTGTCCCGATTACCATAAGATCGATATCGCTGGCAGCGCTGTCGTTCCCCGCTGCTATTGAGCCGAAAACAAACGCGAGGATAATGTCATCTCGGGTCTTTAAACACTCTTTAAGGTAGTCGCATAACCCGGAGGTTTTCAGGACCAGGGAGTGGATTTCGGGATACAGGGGATGCCCCCTGTTTGCCGTGTAGTAGAGACGGTTACCACTGCGACGGGAGGTAACCAGTTGCAGGTTGAGCAGCCTCTTTAATTCCGTCTGGATAGGGCCGATGGTGCACCCTGCCCCACGTTCGAGTTCGCGCATATGCAACTCGACGGCATTCACTCCAAACAGGAGACGAAAGATTTCGGCCCGTACTTTTGAGGAAAGGATTTGGGAAAGCATATTCATAATGTATTTTTATACAATACAATTGTATCTTTTGGCAATACAATTTCTGAAGAGCGGCCCTTCTTTCACCCCTTGTTCCTGAGGTGCTCCACCAGCAGCCGGGCGGCTGCGGGCAGGCCGGCCAGGGAGCGGACGCAGATCTTGAGTTCCCGGTTGGCCCACGGTTCGTCCAGGGTGATGGAGCGGATGCGCAGCCCCTTGAAGTAGGGCTTGGCCGCCCCCTTGGGGACGATGCCGATGCCCAGCCCCGCCTCCACCATCAGGCAGAGGGCGTCGAAGCTGTTGACCTGTATGCGCAGCTTGAGGGTCCGGTCCAGTTCGTGGGCCGTCCGGAGGAGCTGGTTGTGCAGGGCGCTCCCCACGGGGAGGCCGACGAAATCGTACTCCAGGGTGTCGCGGAAAGCGATGGAGCGCTTGCTGGCCAGGGGGTGTTCCTTGGGCGTGATGACGATGAGTTGGTCCGAGTGGTAGGGGAAATACTCCAGGTCATGCCGGTACGCGCCCATGGTGATGACCCCCACGTCGGCCGCGTTCTCGGCCACGGCGTTCACGATGGCCTCGCTCACGTTGGCCTCCAGGTGGACCTGCACCTGGGGGTGGCTGTTCATGAACGACCGGATCTCGGTGGGCAGGAACTGGTTGATGGAGGAGATGTTGGCGGCGAGCCGCACATGGCCCCTCACGCCGCTGGCATACTCGCGGATCTGGAGGGTGATGTTGTTCAGGTCGTGCAGCACGCCCCGTGAGAGCTGCAGCAGGGTGGTGCCCGCCTCGGTGGGGATTACCCCCTTGTTGGTGCGACGGAGCAACTGGGTGTGAAAGGTCTCCTCCAGTTCGCTGATGCGCTTGCTGACGGCCGACGCGGCGATGTGCTCCCGCTCGGCGGCCGCGGCGATGGTGCCTTCCTCGACGATGGTGACGAACAGCTTGAGCGACAGGGGGTCAATATTCATCCGGGCCTCATGGCGCCGGGAGCATACCCGGCGCAATCTTTGTTATACTTAACGTATCACACCAACGGGCTGATTCGCAGCAACAATTAGTCGGCATCGCGTCCCGCGTCTTCCCGGTGACGGCGGAAATTTTCCGGTGGCACGCGCAGGGGGGGTGGTGTATAACCCATGCAAATCGTTTTCGAGGACAGAGTAATGACATCGAACCATCTCAAGGAATTGCTGGATTCAGTCAGCCAGGGGGCCACCTCGGTGGCGGAGGCCCTGGAAGAGCTGCGCCATTTTCCCTCCCAGGACCTGGGATGCGCCCAGGTGGACCATCACCGGGAGCTGCGCCAGGGCATGCCCGAGGTGATCTTCGGCGAAGGCAAGACCACGGAGCAGATCGTGCACATCATGGACGCCATGGCGGCCAAGGGGGGCAATTGCCTGGTGACGCGGCTCTCGGCGGAAAAGGCGCACCAGATCCTGACCACCTTCCCCGCGGCAACCTACCATGGCGACGGCCGCTGCCTGACCCTGGAACAGCGGCCGGTGGAGCAGCGGGGCCGGGGGCAGATCCTGGTGGTGTCGGCCGGCACCTCGGACATCCCGGTGGCGGCAGAGGCGCTGGTGACGGCCCGTTTCCTGGGCAACCAGGTGGAACACCTCTACGACGTGGGGGTGGCCGGCATCCACCGCCTGCTGGCGCGGCGCGAGCTGCTCTGCGCTGCCGAGGTCATCATCGTGGTGGCGGGGATGGAAGGGGCGCTTCCCTCGGTGGTGGGGGGATTGGTGGACAAGCCGGTGATCGCAGTGCCCACGTCGGTCGGCTACGGCGCCTCGTTCGGCGGCATCGCGGCGCTGCTGGGGATGCTCAACTCCTGCGCCGCCGGGGTGACGGTGGTCAACATCGACAACGGCTTCGGCGCGGCCTGCGCGGCGTCGAAGATCAACCGGGTGTGATGCACTTGACTATTTTTAACACCACTGAAAGATAGTCGTGACTATCTTTCAGTGTAGCAGTGTCGACCTGTTGTTTTTCGGCTCCGTTTGTGCGGGATAAAAGTTCCGTTTGGGAAGGTCACCAGTTCACGCGCGTGCGTGAACAGAGCATACAGAGGTGTCAACCGACACTCTTGACAATGTGAAATG
>DATBXI010000265.1:0-6940 GCA_036514355.1 Desulfuromonadaceae bacterium | reverse complement strand
CGGCAAGCCATTCGTGACCATGTTTCCCGGCGCCAGCATCCCGGAACGTCGGTGGGGGGCTGATAGATTTAGGAGCGTTGTGGATCTGCTGGCGTCATTCGGTATAAGAGTCGTAGTGGTGGGGGGGAGAGAAGACAAGGACCAGGGGGAAGAGATCGTCGCCGGCGGGGCGGGGATAAACCTGGCGGGCCGGACCTCGTTGTCCGAAACCGCGGCGGTCATTCAGCGGAGCGCCCTGCTGGTGAGCGGCGACTCCGGGGTGCTGCATATTGCCGTGGGGCTGGGTAAGCCGACCGTCTCGCTGTTCGGTCCGGGAAGGGCCAGGAAATGGGCCCCGCGAGGGGAGCGGCATGTGGCCATCACCAAGGAACTGCCCTGTTCCCCCTGCACGACCTTCGGCACCACGCCGCCGTGTCCCATGGATGCCCAGTGCATGAAGGAGATCACGGTGGATGAGGTCTTCAACGCCGTGATGATGCTGTTAACTGCGACCGGTGCGCTCCCTTCTTCCTGCTGCACGCGGGACTGGATCGGGGTGGCTGGCGCATCCTAAGCCTTGATGGGGGCGGGTTCGCAGAGGTTCTCCGCGCAGTTGGCCTCGGCGGCGCAGGTGAAGCAGTAGAACTTGGGATCCGTGGTGATACGTGCGATCTCTTCGATTTTCCCGTTGCTCTTGAGCATACACATGTGGCTGTGCCGGGTCTCGCCGCACCGGCAGGTTGCTGTGGTCATGGTTTTTACCTCCCTGTTTGAAATTTTCCCATTTATATCATTCCCACATCACGCCGGCAACCCCCACGTCTTCTCCCGCGCCCCCCTGCGTTGATGTTTTTTGTTCGCAGAGCACGGGCAAATATGGTACATTTTTTCGGTTAACGCCCAGTTCACCCTGAGGAGAGCCATCCGAGATGCCATTCAAACCCACCGCTGTTCTCGTGACCGGCGGGGCCGGTTTCATCGGCTCCAACTTCATCCACGCCTTCATCGCCACCAATCCCGGCTGCCGCGTCATCAACCTGGATTGCCTGACCTATGCCGGCAACCTGGCGAACCTGAAGGGGATCGAGCACCACCCCACATATCGTTTCGTCAAGGGTGACATCGGCGACAGCGCCCTGGTGGCGCGTCTGCTGCAGGAGGAACGGATCGACGCAGTCGTGCATTTTGCCGCCGAATCCCATGTGGACCGCTCCATCACCGGACCGGAGATCTTCGTGCGTACCAACGTGCTGGGGACCCAGATCCTGCTGGAGGAGAGCCGCAAGCACTGGCAGTCCGGACTGGTGGCGGATTTCCGTTTTCTGCAGATATCCACGGACGAGGTCTACGGCAGCCTGGGGGAGAGCGGCTATTTCACCGAGTCAACGCCCCTGGCCCCCAATTCGCCCTACTCGGCCAGCAAGGCCGGTGCAGACCTGCTGGTGCGGGCCTATCACGAAACCTACGGCATGCCGACCCTCAATACCCGTTGTTCCAACAACTATGGCCCGTATCATTTTCCGGAAAAGCTGATTCCTCTCTTGATCCACAATATCATCAACAAAAAGCCGCTGCCGGTGTACGGCGACGGCCTGAACGTGCGCGACTGGCTGCATGTGCGCGATCACGCCGCGGCCGTGGAGACGGTGCTGAAGCAGGCCGCCCCGGGCTCGGTCTACAATATCGGCGGCAACAACGAGTGGCGCAATATCGATATCGTCAACCTGGTGTGCGACCTGCTGGATGCACGCCTCGGCCGGCCTGTTGGGGAGAATCGCCGCCTGATCACCTTTGTCAAGGACCGTCCCGGCCACGACCGGCGCTATGCCATCGACGCCGCACGGCTGAAGCGCGATCTGTCGTGGGAACCGGCTTACACCTTTGAAACGGGCATCGCCGAGACCATCGACTGGTACCTGGCCAACCAGGAGTGGGTGGGGGAGGTGACCTCCGGTGCCTACCGCGACTATTATATCCAGCAGTATGGAGATCAGCCATGATCCTGGTGGTGGGCGCCAACGGCATGCTCGGCCGCGACCTTATGGCCTGCCTGGAGGGGCGGGCGCGGGGCGTGGACATCGACGCTATCGACATTACCGACCTTCAGTCCACCGAGCGCGTGGTACGGGCCATTCATCCGCGAGTGGTGGTCAATTGCGCGGCCTACACCGATGTGGACGGGTGCGAGACCAACCAGGAGACCGCCATGCAGGTCAACGGCGAGGGGGTGGCGCACCTGGCCATGGCGACCCGCACCATCGGGGCGCGGCTGGTACAGGTCAGCACCGATTATGTCTTCGACGGCGCCAAGGGGAGCCCCTATCTGGAGGACGATCCGCCTCATCCATTGAGCGTGTACGGCGAATCCAAACTGGCTGGGGAGATGAACGCCGCCTTCAACCCCGAGAACCTCATCGTGCGTACCCAGTGGCTCTACGGCCTGCATGGCAAGAATTTCGTCGAGACCATGCTGCGCCTGGCACGGGAAAAGGACGAACTCACGGTGGTGGATGATCAGATCGGCTCCCCCACCTGGACCGTGGACCTGGCACGGGCCATCGTGGCCTTGATCGATGCGGGATGCACGGGGGTTTACCATGCCGCGAACGCAGAATTTTGCTCCTGGAACGGGTTTGCCCGCGCCATCTTCCAGGAGTCGGGCGTAGACATCCCGGTGCACGCCATGACCACCGAGCAGTTGAATCGCCCGGCCCGCCGGCCCCTCTATTCGACGCTGGACTGCACCAAGCTGGAGCGGGATGCCGGTTTCCGGTCCCGGCCGTGGCGCGACGCGCTGCGGGCGTACCTGGCTGAACGAAATAAACAACCATAGGAGAGTGTATGGAACGGGGTGAGCGTCCGTGGGGCACCTATACCGTGTTGGACGAGAACAGCAGCTATAAGATAAAACGCATCGAGGTCAAACCGGGTGAACGGCTGTCGCTCCAGAAACACCACCACCGGAGCGAGCACTGGATCGTTGTGTCGGGTATTGCCAAGGTTACCTGCGGCGCGGAAGAGTATTTCGTCAACGTCAACGAGTCTACCTTCATCCCCATCGGCCAGAATCACCGCCTGGAGAACCCGGGCAAGATCCCGCTGGTGATCATCGAGGTGCAGAGTGGTGAATACCTGGGCGAGGATGATATCGTACGCTTTGACGACGACTACAACCGCTGCGAAGCGCCCGATGGCGTTTGAGATGGCCATGAACGGGACACGCAAAGGGGCGGTCACCATCGTCATGCTGCTAGCGGTGCTCCTTGCCGGCTGTGCCACCACCGCCACCACGGTCATGGATGAAGAGGTTGTCACCAACCCTAAACCCATGTCGTCCTATAACGCCCTGATCATCCGCGACTTTGACCTGAAGCGGGAACTCTACAGCGATGTCCCCGAAGCACACATGGGTGAGCGGGAGCAGCGCTATGCCCAGGTACCCTCCCTGCTCAGCGAACAGATCCAGCGCTATGTCAGGTCGCGACATGATTATCAGGAGGTGTCACGGGATGGCGCTCCTGCCGCGACCACGCTCGTCCTGAAGGGACGGTTCACCCGCATGGGGCGCTTCCGGATATCCCTTGAAGCCCAGCTCCTGGACGGCGGAACAGGGCAGGAGGTGGCCTTTTTCCGGCAGACCCTGTGGGATGTCTTCGATACCACCGAGGGGATCGGCCGCCTGGGGCGCGAGATAGCCGAGTTCATCGCCCGTATCCAGTACAAATGAAGACCCTGAAGGTTTCCGAAAACCTTTAGGGTCTTACCAGGTACACATCAGGGAGGGACCGTGTATATCGTCATTCTTGCGGGAGGTTCGGGAACCCGTTTCTGGCCGCTGTCCCGTGCCGCGCGCCCCAAGCAGCTCATCTCCATCACCGGCGACCGGACCATGCTCCAGCGGACCGTGGAGCGGGTGCTTCCCCTCAAGCCCAAGCGCATCCTGATCGTCACCAATGCGCTCCAGGCAGAGGAGACGGAGCGGCAGATCGCCGGATACCATTCCCAGGTCCCCATTGACGTGATCGCCGAGCCCGCTGCCCGGAATACGGCCCCGGCCATCGGTCTTGCCGCCACCATCATTGCGGCCCACGATCCGGCAGGGGTGATGGCTGTCCTGCCGGCGGACCACTTCATCAAGGACGAGGAGTCGCTGCGCGCCACTCTTGTTTCGGCCAGCCACGCGGCCCGTAACGGCTACCTGGTGACCCTCGGCATCCTCCCCACCCGGCCGGAAACCGGGTACGGCTACATCGAGGCGGATACGGACCTGCGCGGAGAGGGGCCGTTCCCGGTCAGGCGCTTCGTGGAAAAACCCCCCCTGGCCGAAGCGATCCGCTATCTGGACAGCGGCAATTTCTTCTGGAACAGCGGCATGTTCCTCTGGCGCGCCGACACGATCCTGGCCGAGATCGCCGTGTACCTGCCCGACCTGGCCAGGTCGCTGGCAACCATTGCCTTCAGCGGTGACGTGTGGGAATTGTCCGATCTGGACAGTCAGATCGAGGCTGTCTACGCGGATGTAGCCAGCGTTTCCATCGATTACGCTGTAATGGAGCGATCCACCCGTGTGCAGGTGGTACCGGCGGAGATGGGATGGAGCGACGTGGGAAGCTGGAGCGCCCTGCCCGAGGTGGTCGCGCCGGACGCCAGCGGTACGGTCTGCATCAATGCCACGGCGCAGGTCGCTATCGACTCGTCCGACTGCCTGATCTACGCCGACAAACGGGTAGTGGCGACCGTGGGGGTGCACGACCTGATTGTGGTCTCGACCGCCGATGCCCTGCTGATCTGCGACCGGAGCCGCGCCCAGGATGTGAAACGGGTGGTGGAGGAGCTGTCCAGGAACGGCAGCACCTGTCTGTAACCGATTTGTTCGATGTTCGGTGTTCGAAGTTCGAGGTTTAAAACTTAGAACTTCGAACCATTTTTTTATCGGTATTGTCAACCTGTGGGTAGTATGGGGTTAACTAGCGAGGTGTCCATGGTCGCATCCATAGCTGAAGAACTGGAGCAGATACGAGGCAAGGGCTTATACCGCACCATGCGTCTGATCGAGGGGCGTCAGTCCACGCGGGTATTGCTGGATGGGCATGAGGTGCTCATGCTCTGCTCCAACAACTACCTGGGGCTTGCCGACCATCCCGTCCTCAGCCGGGCCGCCGTAGCGGCCACGGAGCGGTACGGTACCTCCAGCGGCGCCTCGCGTCTGGTTTCGGGCACCATGGAGCTGCATCACCTCCTGGAGACGGCCGTAGCCCGCTTCAAAGGCACAGAGTCGGCGCTGGTCTTCAACAGCGGATATGCCGCAAATACCGGCATTATCGCCGCCCTGGCCGGCCGCGGGGACGTCATCTTCTCCGACCGCCTCAACCATGCCAGCATCATCGACGGCGCACTGCTGTCCGGGGCGCGGCTGGTGCGCTATCCACACTGCGATCACGAGGCGCTGGCGCGGCTGCTGACACAACACCGCGGCACGGGCCGGTGCCTGATCGTGACCGATGGCGTCTTCAGCATGGACGGCGACATCGCACCACTCCGGGAGCTGGTGGGGCTCAAAGAGGCCCACGATGCCCTGCTCATGGTGGATGACGCCCATGGGACGGGCGTATTGGGCAGCCGCGGCCGGGGGAGCGCGGAGCTGCTCGACGTGATGGCCGGCGTGGACATTCACATGGGCACCTTCGGCAAGGCCCTGGGGAGCTTCGGCGCCTACGCGGCCCTGCCCGTCGAGCTGCGCGAGCTGCTGGTCAACCGGGCCCGCAGCTTCATCTTCTCCACCTCCCTGCCGCCGGCGGTACTGGCCGCATCCCTGGCTGCAGTGGAGCTGGTCCAGTCGCCGGAAGGGGAGGAACTCAGGGAGCGGCTCAACGCCAATACCCGCCTGTTCAGGGGATTGCTCGACGCGGCCGGTTGTGCCACGGGCAACGCTACCACCCAGATCGTGCCGATCATGTCCGGGGATGCGGAGGTGACCATGCGCTTCTCGGATCAGCTGTTGGCACAGGGGATCTTTGTCCAGGGCATCCGCCCCCCCACGGTGCCCGCCAATGCCTGCCGCCTGCGCTGCACCATGATGGCCACCCACACGGCGGACGATCTGACGTGGGCCGCCGGGCGGATCGTTACGGTCGCCCGCCACCTGGGGGTGATCTGATGCCCTGGTACGAACATAATGCCAGCAGGCTCTGGTACGAGGAGCACGGCACGGGTCAGCCCCTGGTGCTGCTGCACGGCTGGTGCATGTCGTCCGCGGTGTGGCGGTTCCAGTTCGCAAAGCTGTCTATGGCATACCGGGTCATTGCGCCGGATCTGGCCGGGCACGGCCGGTCGGCGCCATCCGTTGCCGGATACTCGTTCGAAGGGTTAGCAGCGGATGTTGTGGCGCTGTTCCGCCACCTGGACCTGCGGGATGCGCTGCTGGGAGGGTGGTCCATGGGCGCCCAGGTGGCCCTGGCAGCGTGCGGGCACCTCACGGCGCGCCTGGCCGGCCTGGTGCTGATCGGCGCCACCCCGCGTTTCACTGCCGCGCCGGACTTTCCCTGGGGGCTGGCTCCCGTGGAAGCCCAGGGTATGGGTGTCAAGCTGCGGCGCAATGCCCAGCGCGCCCGTGAAGGCTTCACGACCCGCATGTTCGCACCCGGAGAACTGGCGGACCCCGCCCTGGCCGACCGGGTGCGCGCGCTGCTCGGCGATGTCCCTATCCCGGAAATGGATGTGGCCCTCCACAGCCTGCAAGCCCTGGCGGATGCCGATCAGCGCCCCCTGCTCCCCCATATCGGCCTGCCCACACTGATCGTCAACGGAGACCAGGACAGGATCTGCCTGCCTGGGGCATCCGACTATCTGGCGCAGCAGATACCGTTCAGCAGCAGGCAGGTCATGCAGGGGTGCGGGCATGCGCCGTTTCTCACCCGCAGCGGGGAATTCTATTCATGTCTTGTCGATTTCGGCCGGGGGG